>DASCQR010000041.1:0-5672 GCA_036013185.1 Candidatus Nitrosopumilus sp.
AATTCTCCAAAACATGTTCAGGAGATTTTTGACCAACTAATGGAGCTAATACTCCAGGAGAAGAACGTGTAAATTGTAATGCACGCAAAGATGGGTTCAAATTACCAAATTCAGGCATTATACCAGGAGACAATAATCTTCCTTGCATGAATGGAATACTTGTAAAAACTCCAATTCTAAGAGTTGCCGCAGACTCCAAAATGGAAGCAGGTTTGTTTTGGATTTTTTGATTTTTACATTAAAGAGCTTGATCATAATTCATGTTGTACGGTAATTGAATGAATTTATATCCATGACTTTCTCCACCAATATTTTTTGCTATTTGAACAACATCTTCTAAAGAAAGATGTTGCGGATTATCATTTTTTACTCTAAAACATTCCCAAGTTGCCATTCCATAAAATTTAATTTTTCCTTCTTCACGTTTTTGTTCATACAACTCAAAAACAGATGTTAATTTTTCCAAAAATTGTTCCTTACTAATATCATTAATTTGTCCCTCAATACCATTGTGTAAATACATCAAATCAATACATTCAAGATCTAAATTTTTTAGACTTCTATCTAATTGATCAGATAAATAAGCAGTAGTCATACAATGGTATCCAGAAGTAATATCTCCTTCTTTGACAATGCCTGGTTTTCCTAATTCTCGCATCACATATTGCATAAAATCTTCTTGAATGTCTGCATCATTTGTCACATATCCATTTTTACTACTTACAAAAATTTGATTTCGACTAATTTTTTCTTCTTGAATTAATTCAGAAATTGCCTTACCAACAGAACGTTCAGCCTTTTGAGCACGATAATTAATGGCAGTGTCAATGATATTCACACCTAATAAAACAGACTGTTTTACAGCATTTTTAACCAATTCATCAGTTTGACTATCAGGATTACCAAGATAAGTTCCAATTCCAATATTTGAGAGATGCAAGTCTTGAAAAATATTAAAATTACCAGGATCAACTGTGGAATTTTTTGAAAAGTTTTTAGTTCCTTCAGGCGTTGCAAACCCAGAAATCATGAATTAATTAAAAATTATGAAATTTATGTATGTTTAGAGAGGAATTAAAAAACCAATAACAAACAAAATTCCAGTTAGACGACTAAATTTTAAACTCAAAGACATGTAAGGTTCCAAAGTATTAATCGATTCAAAATGTTTCTGCAACCCAATTCCAGATTTTATCATCAAAGGAAAGCTCATTAAACTAATCAGAGTTAAAACAGGCAAATGATTTAACACAACTCCAATGATGATCATTCCATAAACAACTGATGGAAAAATCCAAAATAATTTTCTTGCCTTATCTTTTCCAACTGCAATCACTAATGTTTTTCTTCCTTTTGATTTATCAGCATCATGATCAGGAAAAGATGCAATAAACAAAACTAATGACGATAAAGTTCCAATAACAATTCCAGATAAAATTGATTCAATATTTACTTGACCAGATTGAATATAAAAAGTTCCAATAACAATCATCGAGCCTTTAACTGCAACAAAAAATTCACCTAAACCAGAATCAACAATTTTTGTAGAATAAAAATAAATTGAAACAATTGCAAAACCCAAAATTATTGCGATTAAAATCCCATATGTAATGACAAAATAACTACCAATTAAAGAACCAAGTACTAAGAAAATTACACCAGCACGATAAACTGAAGATGGTTTGAGTAACCCTTCAGGCAATACACCTGTTCCACCACTCATTTTTGTTCGAGTTGTTTTGGTATCAATACCTCGTTTGAAATCCCAGTAATCATTAAGTAAATCAACACTAGCATGTAATGCCATTACACCTGCAAATGTCAAAATAGCATCAAAATAATCAATAGAACCATTTTGTGACCAATTTAATGCCAACCCAGTCATTACTGCAATTACAGAGGCCAACAGGAAACGTACTCGAATTACACGTAACCAGACTGAAATCATAAGTGATAAAGCCATTTTTTACTATAAAATTTGTTAGTTTCTGCTTTAACCAAATTTTATATGAAAATATTTCAAAAGATAGTCATGAAATTTGGAGAGATTCAAGAAAATGAAAAAATTGTTAAATTTAATTTAGAATTAAAATGCATTAATTGTGAAAAAAAAGTTCCAGGAGGAATGAAAACAGGTGAAAAAAAATTTGAGACAGAGCAATTTTTTAGAGAATTAGAGGAATTCAAAGAAACATATCTTTGTGGAATTTGCAGAGACAAGAAGAGATCAGGTAATTAAATTTTCAGACCAAAGATGCATCATTGACTTCAATTGGTTTTCGACCCATAAATCCAGATTCTTTATCATGCCAAAATTTTATTTCAGTTTCACCATGTTTCCAACATAGACAAACTTCTTCATCAAATCTTTTTGAAGGAAAATCAAGTAATCCTTGTTCAATGCTTTTAATCATAACCCCTGTACTTTCTAAAATTTCAACGGATTGATAAAATTTAGATATTGCAGTATTCAATTTTTGTTTTAATTCCATATATTTTTCAAAAGAATTTGTTGTAGAAACTATTAGTTGTAATTCTTTCTCAATTTTTGTAATATCACTTTTTTTAGCTAATGAATACTCAAATTTTTGGATTACGTCAGGTAATGCTGCATTTGCCTCTTTTGCAGTAAAAAATGTAAACATGTACCTTTTCGAAAAACCTTAATTAAAAATCTTAGGTGCAAATTTATTAATCATTAATTTTCCAATAAAATATGAGTGAAGATCCATTAGAAACAATAATTTTACAAACAATCAATGGCGCAATTGCAACAATCCCAGGATACCTAGAAGAAATTAAAGCAAATAATGATACACTAAAAGTTAAAAATCCTGAAGAATTCGTTTATGGAATTGTAATGGGAATGGCACTAGGAATGAGTGGGGCAATATTGAGTGCACAAGAAAAACCACCAACACCAGAAGATCAAATCAAAGTTAGAGATATAATTTACAAACACATTCCCGAAATACGAGAAAGAATTTTCAATTCATAAGAAATTATCCTGGGAAATAAAATAAGACACTATTTTTTAAGATTGTTCTGATAATTGTACTAATTGGAATTTAAGATTAAAAATCTCAAAAAATTATTTAATTTTATATCTTAAAATTGCCAAGACAGAATCATCAAGTTCAAGTTTTTGGATAATTTTTGGAGATATGGCAAATTCAATCTTGCAAGAAGTGTTTCTAGCAAGTTCCAGCATTTTCAAAATATTTTTGAATTGGGAATCAGTATGAAAATTCGTTGAAACTATCAAGGTTTCAACACTACCCATTTCTAATGCACGATATATTACATTATTTTTTTTTGCAGTCAAGCCTTGTTTTACTAATTTCTCATATTTCTGAATCAATTCTTTCATGTGTTTTTTTCTATATTCATACAGATGATGAATAATTATTTTATGAATTTCAGTGGTGGGTGTTGTGAAAGACAAGCCTTCAACAAACCTACATTTAGCAATTAATTCAGAATTTAATTCATCATAAAATTCTGTTTTCCCAGGACCATTTCCTCCTAAAAGAATTAATTCTGAATCAGTGTTCATCAGTCTAACTTTATTTGCAACTTTTTTGAAAAAAACATGAATTTTTGTTTGTCTTGCACGTAAGAATCTACCTTGACTTTGTCCACCTTTCTTGTGTCTTCCTTGCAAATCAATTTTCAATTTTGATTCCTGAACAATTTGGTTACCGTTAAATTTTTGTATTCTTGCAGTTTTTTGATCAATTGTTATTAACAAAACAGAATAATTTGTTTTTAAAATATCAGAAAAAGGTTTCACATATGGTTTCTTACTCATCGTATACAAATAAGGTAATTTTTTAGATGTGCCAATAGTTTTTACATGAATTTTTTCATTAACCATCCAACCAAAAATACATAATGTTTTAGTGAATTTTCCAACCGAGACAGGATTATTTTTTAAATCTAAAATTTTTTTCTGAATTATTTTCTGAATTTTTTTAAATGATTCAGATTTACTTGTTTCTTGTAATAATTGAATTGTGTCTTGCCCTTTTCCATAAGGATAATACACCGAAATACACGGTTTTTTAATTTCTTTAATTTCTCTTACAAATTGATTTAATGACAACCATTCTGAAGGAGAGATTTCAGAAGGAACAAAGTCGCCACTCATGTGAGTCAAATTTTTTCCTGTTCTAATAAGATTTACAAAAAAAACAGAAAAAGCAGTAAATATCAATAAAATTATAAATTTTCAGGTCAAGTGGAAAATATTCATAAAATCAAGATAAATTTGGCAAATTTTATGAAATAGCTTATATACTAAAGGTGTTGTGAAATACTGTATTATTTTGGTTCAAGAAATTTCGAATATGGATACACTATGTGGTCGTTGTGGAAAACACGGTATGCTTACAGATAATGTTACAGGTGAAAGATTCTGTGGAAAATGTGGCTATGTAATTAATGAAACACTACAAGATGGAGGTCCAGAATGGAGATCATTTTCAAAAGATGGTGGAGCAGATCCGACACGAACAGGTGCACCAACATCATTGACGATGCACGACAGAGGACTTGCAACAATAATCAACCCATTAAACAAAGATGCATCAGGTAAACCGCTATCGACTTCAATGAAAAGTACAATTGAGCGTCTAAGAACTTGGGATAGTAGAAGTAAAGTTAATGCATCATCAGATAAAAATCTCAGACAAGCACTAAGCGAACTTGCAACATTAAAAGATAAACTTTCACTTTCAGACTCAGTTATTGAGAAAGCAGCTTACATTTATAGAAAAGCCTTGGAAAAAGGATTAGTCAAAGGACGTTCAATTTCTGCATTAATTGCATCAGCATTGTATGCAGCATGCAGAGATACTGAAACACCTAGAACATTAAAAGACGTTGCAGATGCAGGAAACATCAAGAAAAAAGATATTGCAAGATGTTATAGATTATTACATAGAGAATTAGAATTAAAAATGCCAGTAGTTGATCCAACACAATGTGTTGCAAAAATTGCAAGTAAATTACAAATTTCAGAAAAAACAAAACGTTACGGAATTAAAGTTTTAAGAGAAGCACAAGAACATGAAGAATCTGCAGGAAAGGATCCAATGGGACTTGCAGCCGCAGCATTATATCTCTCATGTGTTAAAAATGGAGAAGATAGGACTCAACGAGATATTGCAGAGGCGGCAAATGTAACTGAAGTAACAATAAGAAATAGATACAAGGGACTGAGATTAGATCAGAGTATTGAGAGATAAATAACATGCCACAAACAAAACCTGTCATTGCAATTGTAAATGTAGTAGCTTCAGCAACAATTGATCAAAAATTAGACCTTGTCGACATAACAAAAAAATTCCCAGATGTAGAATACCATCCAGAACAATTTCCAGGAGCAGTGTTTAGATTGAAAAATCCAAAAACAGCAACATTATTGTTCAGTTCAGGTAAAATGGTTTGTACTGGTGCAAAATCCCAAGAATTGGCAGAGACAGCAGTATCAAATGTAGTAAAAATATTAAGAAAGGGTAAAATCAAAATTAAAAAAGATGCAGTAGTTTCAATTCAAAACATTGTATCTTCAATTAATCTTGGCGGCAAGGTCAACTTGGAGCAAGCAGCAAGAACATTGCCAAGAAGCATGTACGAACCAGAACAGTTCCCAGGATTGATTCACAGAA
>DASCQR010000042.1:0-3375 GCA_036013185.1 Candidatus Nitrosopumilus sp.
TTTTTAATAATTATTAGTAAATAATAACATTTTTTTAAAATTATTTTAAAGATTTTTTGATTTATTGATCTATAAATTACGAATTCAAATTTTTAAACTATTGAAATTATCAGGTAAAATTGCTTTAGTTACAGGAGGAAGTAGAGGAATTGGATTTGCGATTGCAAAAATTTTATCTGAAAATGGTGCAACAGTTGTTTTAACATCAAAAGATCCAGAAAAAATTAAACAGGCAGAATTAAAAATTTCCAATTCATTTGGAATTTCCTGTGATATTAAAAAAAAGAATGAAGTACAAAATGTATTAAATCAAATAATTAAAAAATTTGGTAAATTAGATATTTTAGTGAATAATGCTGGGATATTTCCAAAAATAAAGCAATTACATAAAATCGAAGAAGAAGAATGGAATGAAGTAATAGATGTTAATTTAACAGGACAATTCAGATTTACTAAAGAAGCAATTCCTTACTTGCAAAAAACATCTGGATGTATAATTAACATCTCATCAGACGCAGGATTAAAAGCATATCAAGGTTTTAATGTTGATGCATATTCTGCTTCAAAAGCTGCATTGATTGTTCTTACAAAGTGTTGGGCTTTAGAATACGCTAAAGATAAAATTAGAATAAATTGTATTTGTCCTGGAGTTGTTGATACAGACATGACAAAACCATTTTTAAAAAATCAAAAAGATATAGAATTTATGAATAATGAGCATCCTCTTGGAAGAATAGGACAACCAGAAGAAATTGGGAAAGCTGTATTGTATTTTGCATCTGAAGATGCCTCATGGATTACAGGAGCCATACTTACAGTGGATGGTGGAGAATCCATAAAATAAATTCACATGAATTTAATACAACCCAAAATTAGCAATTATCGTGAAAGATAAAAAATTTAGGGCCAAATTGATTATTTTATTAGGTGTAATTTGGATAATCATTTCTTTACCTTTGCCATGGATTATAAATAATCCTGCAGTTTCAGATTCTCAATTAAATACTATTCTAGGAATTATAGGAGTTATGTCAATTCCATTTATTATGTTAGGAGTTGCATGGTCATTAAAACCAGAATTAACAACTTAGGAGACAATAATTGAATAATATACCAATTTCTGAAAAAATTCCTGAATTAGATATTGCTATTAAAGCAGCTATTGAAGCAGGTGATGAAATTTTAGAAATTTATAAAAAAGATTTTAACACATACTCCAAAACAGATGATTCACCAATAACTGAAGCAGATTTAAAAAGTAATGAAATTATTAAAAAAATTCTATCAAATACAAAATACCCAATTTTATCTGAAGAAGATAAAGATGATGATGATAGGATATCAGAAAAAATGATTTGGATTATTGATCCACTTGATGGAACTTCAGATTTTATTGATAGAACAGGAGAATTTACTGTAATGATTGCATTAATAGAAAATAAAAAACCAATATTAGGAGTTATTTTATGGCCTACAGAAAAAACATTATTTATTGCACAAAAAAATCATGGTGCATTTAAATTTTCAAATAATAAATGGGAAAAAATTTCAGTAACAAAAATTGAAAAACTTTCTAATTGTAGAATAGTAGGATCAAGACATCATCTTTCAGATACAGAAAAGAAATTTATTGAAAAATTAGGAATTGATGATTTTACAAGTGTTGGAAGTTCATTAAAAGTTGGTAAAATTAGTTCAGGGGAAGCTGAGGCATATATTACAACTACAAATAAAATTAAAGAATGGGATACAGCTGCATCATATTGTATTATTTCTGAAGCTGGTGGAAAAATGACAGATATGTTAGGAAATGAATTAACATATAATAATAAAAATGTGTATCATCAAAATGGAATTTTAGTAACTAATGGATTAATTCATAATAAAATAATAGATGAATTTAAAAAATTAGAGTAGGTTTCTTTCATTAAGAAAGTCCTTTACTTTATTTGCACTATCTGAAAGTGGTTCATGTTCAGTATCAATAACTAAATCTGCTTTTTCTGGAGCCTCATAAGGATCATCAATTCCAGTAAATCCCTTAATCTCTCCTTTTCGTGCCTTGGCATACATGCCTTTGACATCTCTTTCTTCACATTTTGCTAATGAACACTTAACATACACTTCTGCAAATTGATTTCCTGCATTAACAATTTCTCTAGCATTTTCTCTATTTTCAGTATATGGTGAAACTAGAGAGACTACACTTGGAACACCATGATTTAGTAAAAGCTTAGCCAAATGAGCAACTTTCTTGTTATGCTCATCACGTCCTGCTTTTGAAAAATCTTTTGGTGAAAACCACTCTCTTAGTTCATCACCATCAAGCATTGCCAAATTTGGAATATCTTTCTGCAAATCTTTTACAATGGTGGTCTTGCCTGAACAAGGAAGACCAGTCATCCAAAGAATGAAAGGTTTCATGTACAAAAATATCAGAATTAGTAATAAAGAGCTTACGTTAATTTTGAACCCATTCTTGATTTTCTAAATAATCAATTTCTTTAATCATATCTTCCATTTTTTTTGAAACCGTCATTACAGATTTGAATTGTTCATACATTTCAAATTCTTCTTCTTTAGAAATTATTTCAGTTTCAGCCTTATCAAAGAAATTTTCTTCTTTTTTCATGTGATCCATGAGATAAATTGAATATGTTTTCAAAAATCTAGCAACCGGTTCACGTGAATCCTCACCATTTTTCCATCTTTTAACATGTTTTTTTATTTGAATGGCTATTCTTCGAGAAAATTCATGTTCAATCAATAATGTACGAATTTCTTCTTTTAAATGATCATAACTTGCAACACATGGAAAGTATGAGTCCTCTTCTCTTGAATAATGAATAGAGTCAAAAAATTCCTCTATTATTACTGTAATTTTTTCTAAATCAGAAATTGGAATATTTTTGTCTTTATTAAGTTCAGTATAACATTTTATGATAATTTTGTCTAATCGCCTAATTTGCTTATGATCTTCACGTAATGAATCAGTTGCACTCAATAAAAAAATGACGGTTATTATGGATTTAATGTTTTTCTAAAAAATAATACTCGTAAAAAATTCAGTTTACTTTTTAACCATATAGAATTTCAATCAAATGTATTGAATTCAATTGCTTTAACAATCTTAAATTTTGTTTCATTACAAATAGAAGATTTTTCCTTATCAGAAATTGATGTAGCATTTATTTTGAATAAATTTACAGAAATTCAAAGTTCAATTTCTTCATTATCAATACAAGATGAACCAATTGCTACAGCACCAATAATATTACTTGCAGCAGGCATCGTGATATTTCTAGGAGTTGCTGGTGAAGCATTTTTTAAAAAAACAGGAATTCCAGATGTAGCATTTTTAATGATTCTAGGAGT
>DASCQR010000043.1:0-10970 GCA_036013185.1 Candidatus Nitrosopumilus sp.
TATCTCTAAAATTTGCAGATAGTGTTAATGAAACAGAAATTGCTGGAAATATTGCAAATAAGTTTAATGCAGATCATCATGTTATTTCAATTGAAAATTTCCTGGAATACCTTCCAAAAGCAATTAGTATAATCAAAATGCCATTTTGGGATACTCATTGGTTTCATATGGTGAAAACATCTTCAAAATTTTCATCATCCTTAATTTCAGGAGATGGAGGAGATGAATTATTTGGAGGATACACTTTCAGGTATCAAAAATTTTTGACAAATTTTAATTCGAATATGACTCCATTAGATCGAGTGAAATTATATTTAGAATGTCATGAACGTGACTGGGTTCCAGATCAAAATGAATTATTTGGTTCAAAAGCAAATTTTTCATGGAATAATATTTATTCAAAAATTATTCCATATTTTGATAATTTGCTATCTCCATTAGATCAAATATTTTTAGCAGACATTAATGGGAAATTATTGTATAATTGGATTCCGCTTAATACTAGTTTTCACAGTTTTTTTAATCTTAAGCCGATTACACCAATTCTATCAAATGAATTAATGAAATATGCACCACATCTTAAAAATTCAATTAAATATAATAGAAATAAAAATATTGGAAAAATTCCATTACGTGAAATTTTATCTCAACATATTTCTACTGACCTGATTACTCCAAATAAACAAGGTTTTTCAGTAAATACAATTAACTTGTGGAATTCTTATGGGAAAAAGATTTGTAAGTATTATTTAGATAATGCAAGAATTGTTAGTGATAAATGGATTAGTCATGGTTGGATTAAAAAACATCTTAAAAGACTTGATGAAAAGCCAGATGTTAGATATGTTAATAAATTTTTAGGGTTATTAGCATTTGAAATTTGGTATAGGATATTTGTTACAAAAGAAATGAATCCAGAAACAAAATTATCCATTTAAAAAATTATTATATGTAATAAATATACAACTAATTTTTATTTACCTAAAAAATCATATTAATTATTGAAATTAAAACTAGTTGAACAAATTGTTTGTCCAAAATGTCATACAAATTTTTCATTAAAAATAAAGAAAAAACAAAAAGAAGAAATCATTCAAGGAACTTTAACATGTACTAAAAAACACAATTTTTCAATCATTAGGGGAATTCCCAGATTAGTCTCAGATGAACAAAAAGATTTTGTAGATACTGAAGATGCATTTTCGTCAAAATGGAGACATTTTAACAAGACTTATCATAATAAAAAATGGATTGAAGGACAAAAGAAATGGTTTTTAGAAAGATTTGGATGGAAAACAATTTCAAAATTAAATACTTTTTTAAAAACTCGTTCTACAATTCTTGATGCAGGTACTGGAGTTGGCAATAGTGCTAAATTATTTTCGTCAAATTCAAATGCACAAGTTTTTGGAATTGATGCAAGTGAAAGTATAGAATTTGCTTACAAAAAATATGGAAAAATACAAAATATTCATTTTTTACAGGCAGATATCAGAAAATTACCATTCAAAAAAAATTTCTTTGATTTTATTTGCTCAGATCAAGTATTGCATCATACTAAAGATACAGAATCTTCATTCAAAATACTTTCAAAACTATTAACAAAAAAAGGAATTATTTCGATTTATGTTTATAGAAAAAAAGGACCTTTACGTGAGTTTGCTGATGATCATATCAGAAAATCAACAATCAAAATGACTGAAAAACAATGTATGAAATTTTCTAAAAGTATGGCATTATTAGGAAAAAATCTTTCACAATTGAAAAATAAGATTACAATCAAAGAAGATATTCCTCTACTGGAAATTAAAGCAGGGACATATGATATTCAAAGATTTCTATATTGGAATTTTCTTAAATGTTGGTGGTCTCCAGATGTTCCATTTGAACAAAGTATAGCAACAAATTATGATTGGTATTTTCCAAAATTTGCTTTCAGACATTCAGAAAAAGAAGTGAAAAAATGGTTCAAAGATGTAAAATTAAAAATAATACATTTCAATAAAATTGAAAGCGGTTTTAGCATTAATGGTAAAAAATAGTAGTAAATAAAAAATAAATGTTATGTGAAAAATTATTTAAAATTTAATCAAGAGAAGAAAATGAAGAAGTGTAATTTTTGTTTATTTCATAAACCAGCACACAAATCATTTCACCATCATCGTCATTTAGAAAACTAGGAGATGCATAAACTAATTTTAATGGATCATTTTCAGAATTATATTTTACATCTTTAATACTAATTTCCATAAACCCATTTTTAAAAAATGGTGAATTCTCTTCAGTTTGAGGCTGATAATATACTACTGGACTAAATGGAAGCAATTTTCCAAGCATAGTATTTTCATAAAAACTTGGTTTAGGAGTTTTTGCATCTAATTCTAAATAATTTCCAGGTGGGAATTGAGCAATACGTGAAATCCATAAAATTTTTGATTCGTCTGCACCACCGCCTACAACATAAAGTGGTTCATTATTTGGATTATTTCCTATATCTTGTGCTGCAACAAATACAAGCACATAATCAGCATTAATTTCATTAAGCATATTCCAACTAACATCAGGTGGGCTCATCAATATTGTTGCCATTCTTTTAATTTCATTTGTATTCAATGTGGCATTATCCACAAAAGTGGTTCTTTCAGATAATGTGGTGATCCAATATCCATAATCCCACCAAGATGCAATTTTTGCATTTTCAGGAGTATTCAGTTTAATCCATTCCAATGTTTCTAACCAATCATTAGTTGGAGAATACAATGTTGCTCCATTAAAAATTATAGGAGGAGAATCAACAGCATCAATCCAATTATTAGTTTCTGGAAAAACAAGCGGACTTGCAAATAAGGGTATAATAATAAATACATAAGAAATTTTCATGAAATAATTTTTCTTTTTAGAAAATTTAATTTTAAAAATTTCTTTTGTTAAAATAGACAAACCAATAGAGGCTAATAATATTAATGAAATAGATGCAAAAATTTCCAACCGTATGAATACTGAACTAACATATACTCCAGTAATTCCCATGATAAGCACAAATATTTTGATATCATTTTTGACAAAAATTTTATTTTCGGATGTTTTTCTAGATAATAGAAACCAGATACCAATACCAGCAAAGATCATCCATACAGAATGGAATAGAAAATTGAGATCAATTGATGATGGAGAATGTTCAGCAACTGAATCAACTAAAGGATTAGTTGTAGACAAAAATGGATTTAGTGCATTTAGATATCTAAAGCTCGGTAAAGGTAAAAAATTACCTTCTTCATTAATTATTAGGAAAGACGATCCAATAATTATGATTGAAAGAAGTAAAACCAATCCATTCCTTTTTTGATTTGTACCTCTAGTGATTTTATTAATAAATATACAAGATATAAAAAATAAAGTGGGAGTAATTAGTACTATTCCACCCATTCCAAAAACAAAATTTGGTCCAGGTCGTTCAAACATAAAAGCAGTGAAAAGAAGTGTTCCTACAAATATCGGGATATTAAATAGCAAGAATCTATAATCATTTCTTACAAATGGTAATGTAAAAATGAATAAGCCAATAGGAATTATAAAAAACTGATTTCCTCCCCATGAGGCCATCCCAAAACTCAGTACAATTCCACTAGCAATAATTTTTAATAATGAAATTTTTTTATTTTTAGATTGTAGTGCGCTAAAAAATAAATACAATCCCAATATGCCGTAAAAAATTCCTAAGGGTTCAGATTTAAACCAACCAGCAGTTCCACGAATAATTATTGGTAATGATACAGCAAATAACAAAGATGCAATCAGACCTGCAAGTGTTCCTCCAAATAATCTAACTAAACCAAAAATTACAATTACAGTTAATGAACCAATGATTACTGGAAATAATATAGTATAATCATATAATGATAAATTCGATCCAAATATTTGATAAGTAATTGCTGCTGTAACATGAAGCATTGACTGTGAAGTTGAAGAAACATTTCTTCCTGTGGGGTACCAACTTTTATCATCATGCCATTGAAAATATTCAGAAAATCCATTATCTACAATATATTCAGTAGCACGAAAATTAAAAAATGGATCAAATTCATTTAATTCATTTCCATATTCTAATCCTTGAGATCTAATTAGAAAAGATGTAGAAAAAGATAAAACCAAAACTCCAATTATGATAAGGTGATTTAATTGAAAATTAAAACTGCTAATTTGAAATAATTGAGTTTGAAAATTCAATGTTGAATTATAATTTTGAACTGTTATTACTCTTTTGAATATGTGATTATCTTACATTGTTGCTTGAGATGCATCATGGAACATCTGACTCTTTGCACAGCCAGCAGCAAGCTCATCACCAGCACCACGTCTCATAAGGCCTCTGTATAGACCATCTTCAAGTTTAACACCTTCACGTTCTTCCCATTCCTCTACAGTGATAGAATATTTCTTTTGGATTCTGTCTCTGTACCATTCTGGAATTACATTAAATGCACAGAATGGAACTATTCTAAGATCAGGAGTAACATAGTGAATATCACATCTTTGTAATCTTTCTAAATCTTCATTATACTTGTCTTGGAAGTGCATCATACCTAGGAATAATCCTTTAACGTGCCATGAACCTACTGAATCAAATGATCTTTTCATAAGGATATTACCAAACATTTTAGCTAAATCTAGTCCTGCTGGTTGTTTTTTGGTATCAACAAAACCTTTGAGTTTTCTTACAACTTCAAGCATTGTAAAATACTTATTTTTGCCAGAACGAATTTCTTCTGCCTTATCTTCAAAGAGTTCCAACATTCCTTGTATGTCACAAAATCTAGTTAATGGAACAAATTTCTTTGTGTCAGCATCTTCAAAGATGTATGTTCCTGCACCACAAGCAAAGTGAATAGATAATTCGTATTTTGGTTTACTTGAGAATGCTTCAATTACATTAGTTAGTGGCATACAACTTGGAACTGGGAACCAATCATCAACAGTTACTTGACCATTAGTTTGCTCTTCAATTCTTTGAACGCAATCAGGAACTGTAATTCTGTATTTTTCACGTTCAGATTTACCCATTCTACCAGTTAACGATACAGGTTGGAAGTTTACAGCATGAACTATATCCATGTTTTTTTGTGCATATCTAATAATTCCACCTAATTCATGATCATTAATTGATTTGATTACTGTTGGAACGAATACTACAGTAGTACCTGTTTTTCTACAACTATCAAGAGCATGTGGCATTTCCCAGTGATTTTTAGGATTTGTTCTTGCAGTTACACCATCAAAAGAAAGATACAAGTTGTTACATCCAGCAAGTCTAACTTCTCTTGCTGCTTCAGGATCCATAGCATGTCTAATACCATTTGTATTCATTTGAATATGATCAACACCTTCTTCTTTCATTATTTTAATAACATCAGCAATATCATCTCTAAGCATCGGTTCTCCACCAGTAATTTGCATTGAATTTCCTGGAATTGGTCTTTCTGCTCTTAGGGTTTTCATCATACCTCTAACTTGTGCATGATCTGGTTCATACATGTAAGCACCTTCAAGACCTTTCTTTACGTAAAAGAAACAATACCAACATGTTAGATCACATCTATTAGTTACAATCATGTTTGCCAATCCACTGTGAGATAAGTGATTTGAACACAAACCACAATTATTTGGACAGGAACACTTGTCAATCATTACGTTTGGAGAGTGTGTACCTTTACCATCCATCCAATAAGTACTGAATTTTTTGTACATTTCATAAGAACCAAAGTATAATTCTTCACATTCACCGTGAGTTGGACAAATTTTTGACATGAAAACTTGACTATCTCTTTCGAAAAGTTCAGCATCTAAAATCATGTTACAGTCAGGGCAAATACTTTGAGTGAATCTAATGGTGGATTTTTTACCTAAATTTTTACTTGATTGATTTGAAATTTGGATTAATGCCATGCGTACAAATTGATTTTTCTAAAAACAGTATATAATCTGTTTCATACTAACCCCCGTGTGGAATTTAGTAGATAGTCATGAGGGGTTTAAATAACAAAACTGATCGATTAGATCGAATGAGCATATCAGATAAAACAAAAAAATCTTTAGAAAAAATTGGTCTTACTAGTTATGAAATCAAAACATTTTCAGCATTATTAAGATCAGGTGAAATGACAGCATCTGATCTTAGTCAAAAATCATCTGTTCCATATTCAAAAATCTATGAAGTATTAGGAACGCTAGAAGAAAAAGGTTGGATCGGTTCAGATGATTCAAGACCAACAAAATATTTTGCAAAATCACCATCTACAGGGGTAGAGAGTACAAAACAAAAGATGGAAAGTGATTTTTTACAAAATCAAAATATTATTTTAAATGAATTAGTTCCTTTGTATGAAAAAAGCGGGACTAGTGAAAGACCAGATATTTGGGTACTGTCAGGAGCAGTAAATATTACTGCAAAAATTTTAGAGATGGTAGATAGTTGTAGAGATGAAGTAATGATTACATTACCAGAAGCTGGTGTAGAACTAGTAAAACAAGCATTACCAAAATTAAGAGCCCTACATGATAAAGGAGTAAAAATTACAATTCTCACATCAGATAAAATTGATAAAGAATCAGTAACTGCGATTAAAAGAGTGGCAGAAGTTAAAATTAAGAAAGGTTTGTTTGGAGGAGGCATAATTTCAGATAAAAGATACGTAGTAATTTTATTAGGTCCAGAAATAGCAGGTGAAAATTCTTCAGATATTATTGCAATTTGGGCAGATCATATAGGTTTAGCAGGATTTGCTCGTCAATATTTTGAATATTTATTAAAAGATTCAAAGAAGGTATAGTAAATGGACATATTAAATGAAGAAGAAACACTATTTGTTGGAACTGCAGAAGCAGAACATGTAGAAATGTACCTTAAAGCGATTTGGCACATTAAAGAAAGAGGAGATGATGTTAAGATTAGTACAATTGCAAAAATGCTCAACATTAGACAGCCAAGTGTTGTTCAAATGTTAAAAAAATTAAATGTGAAAAATCTTGTAGAATACAACAAAGCAGGAGTAAATCTTACCGAAGAAGGTGAAAGAATTGGATCTAGTATGATGCGAAATAGTAGATTATTAGAAGTTTTGATGGATAGTGCGTTAAAAGTTGCAATTGATGAAGAAATGGTATGTGGAATTGAACATCATATGAACAAACAATTCACTGATGCATTATGTGTAATGTTAGGACATCCAAGAAAATGTCCACATGACCATGAAATTCCAATGGGCGAATGTTGTAAATAAAATATATCCCAAAAGATATATCAGATTAGAAATTAGTTTAAGCATGGCATGTTTTTGTGGTTGTGAAACTTATGTTAAAAATGAAGATGGTTTCAAAATTGCATGTGTAGAATGTCAACATGGACCTCAAAACCATGATGATGAATTTAGAAATGCAGCAAGAAAGAATGAATCACAAAGTCAAAAACGTGATGTAGATTTTGGATAGAGAATTATTCACCAATTATTTTTACTAGTACTCTTTTAGATCTTTTACCATCAAATTCTCCATAAAAAATTTGTTCCCATGGACCAAAATCTAATTGACCATCAGTTATTGCAATTACAACTTCTCTACCCATCACTTGTCTTTTTAGATGTGCATCTGCATTATCTTCTCCAGTTTCATTGTGTTTGTATTGATCAATTGGAGAATGAGGTGCTAATTCTTCTAACCATTTTTCATAATCATTGAGTAATCCATTTTCATTGTCATTGATAAAAACACTTGCAGTAATATGCATAGCATTTACAAGACACAAACCCTCTTGGATTTCACTTCTTTTTACTAATTTTCTAATTTCAGGAGTGATATTGACAAAACCTCGACGTGATTTAACATTAAAAGTCAAATATTCGGTTAAAGAGTTCATAATTTTTTAAAATGAATCATCAATTAAAATCATAAAGCAGGCTCAGAACTCAAGATCCTCATCATTAATCAGAGGGATAGGAACATCACAGCCCTTAAAGCAGTTTTTAGAGATATTCCTATTGAGTCTTTCAAGAAGCTTGATAAATGGCAAATAGTTAGTTAAACAAAATGGTTACAATTAGCACTCCTTCAACATTAGAAAGTTTTAGAAGATTTATCATCTCAAGTACTTGTAAATCCTATGCTCCAAGAAGTTACTTGGAAGATTCAGAAGTATTTGCTGAAAGAGAAGACAATTTAGGAGCAATATACGTTGAGGCTGCAGACAAAGTAACATTAAAAAAAATTAGAGATATTACATTTATGAATGCTAGAGATGTTCTTGGTATTATTTATAATTCAAAAAGTGGCAACACATCTCTAAAATGGCGTCAGATCAGAAGAATGGAAGGTAAAGTAACCGGTGAAGCTTCTCCAAATTCATTGACAAATTTAGCAGAATCAGGAGTTCTTACTTTAGATTGGGTTGAAAATTATTTGAAGAAGAAGTCACAAGAAGAAAAAACTACTGAAACAACAAACTAAACACTTTACTTTTTGTAAATAATTCAAGTATCATGATTACAAAAATAATAGACGAAAATTTAATTTCAGTAATTCCAGAAGATTCAGATGATTTATTGAATTTACGGCGTATAATTAAAGAAAATGATAAAGTGATTGGAGATACAACAAGAGTTTTAAAACAAGATAAAGAATATGCAAGACCAGATAAAGGAGAAAGAATTAAAATTAGAATTGCCTTAATTGTAGAAAAAATCTCTCTAGATGAAGTTTTAGATAAATTAAGAATTGGAGGAATAATTTCTGAATCAAGCAATGAATCAGTTCCACATGGTTCACATCATTCATTTATTTTAGAACTAAATGATGGAATTACAATTTCAAAGAAAAAATGGTCATCAATAGAGAAAAAGCTTTTGAAATCTAGTAATAATCAAATAAGTTTTGTATTAATTGCAATTGACACAGCGGATTGTGGAATCGCAAGATTAAGAGGTACACATTTAGAATTTATGCCAAATATCTATTCTGGATCTGGAGGAAAAAGATACAAAACTAGTTTTAATATTGAAAAATTTTTTGAACAAGTACATCAAGCAATAACTTCTATTTTCAAAGAGGGAGATATTATAGTAATTTTTGGTCCTGGTGAAACAAAAAAAAGATTTGTTAATCATCTTCAAAAATCACAAAAGTACAAAATTCAAGTTGTTGACGGAATTGATTCAGGTGGAGAAGATGGAATTTACACTTTTACAAAATCGCAAATAATGCATGAGATAATGTCAGATAGTAAATTAGCAAAAGCTGCATCAATTATTGATGAAATTATGGTTCTAGCAAACAAAAAAAGTAAAAAATTTACAATGGGTTATACTGAAACTTTGAATGCAAATCAAATCGGAGCTGTACAATCAATTGTCTTTTCAGACAAAATAATTCAGGAAAATGATGAACAAGAAATTATGGATTTTCTAAATGATGTTGAAAATAAAGGCGTTGAAATTTACAGTGTTGATTCATCTACAGATATTGGATTAAGAGTTACAGGTTTAGGTGGAATAGTTTCTTTGTTACGATATTCTTTAGAAACTTAATTTGTTGATTCGATTAACCAATTTAGATATGATTTATTAATTGAAGTAATATCAATTTCTGCTATTTCTGGAACATCATATGGATGAGTTTCAGTAATTTTCTTTTTGAGTTTGACTTTATTTTTTGTCACTGTTTTAAATATTGCAATATATTCTGATGAATTTTGAATTTTATCATTCCAAGAATAAACTGAATCAATTTTTGAGATATTTACGCATGCTATTATCTTGTTTTTCACAAGATCATGTGAAATTTTCAAAATTGATTTTTTATCAGGATATGTAGAAATTATTAACACAGGTTTCATAGTAACCGATAAATGCCCGTTCTTTAAAAAATTAACAATTAGTTTGGAACTTGATTTTATTACAGAAAATTCGATTATCTACGTCTTAATGGCATGGGTAGTAATTTTCATCTCAGCAAAAGCCCTAAAATTGGAAAGGTATGGTTTTGAAATAAAGGCCTACAGTCTAGTTTACAAAAATAAGGGAGTAAATGAACTTTTAATAAAAATTTTAGGAAAAACAAGATCAGCAGTATCAGTTTTTGCAAATGTTAGTGTAATTGCAGGATTCATTATGATGGGTTTTGCATTTTGGTTTTTACTAAATAATGTTTCAAATTTTTTTGTTGCACAATCAGAATTTAATGAATTAACTGTACTCATTCCTGGTGTTACATTGACTTCAGCACCAGCTATAACCTATTTTCTACTTTCAATTCCAATTGTACTTGTAATGCATGAAGGAGGACATGGGATTGTAGCTGCACTTGAAAAAATTAAAATCAAAACAGGAGGTTTTGCAATTTTTATTGCAATGTTTGCAGGATTTGTGGAACCAGATGAAGAAGAATTTGAAAAAGCAAAAAAGATTTCTAAATTAAGAGTAATAGGAGCAGGTGCAACTTCAAATGTTTTATTTGCATTAGTATTAGGTGTCATACTATTAACAAATCCATTTTTTGCAATGGTTGTTCCAGAACCACTATTAAGTATATTTTACGAATTACCTGAAGGTGTTTTGATACTTTCAATAATAGAAAATTCAGGAGCTGAACAAGCTGGATTACTTGCAAATGATATTATTACATCAATTAATGGTATACCGATTCTTAGTCCAGCAGATTTCCCCAATTTGAGTCCAGGTGAAATAGCTAATGTTTCAATTCTTAGAGAAGGCCAACCATTAGATTATGAATTAAAAATAATGCCAGCACCAGATGATCCTGAAAGAGGTTTAATTGGAATTATGAGAGATAACTCTTTTGCATATACACCTGTAATGAATTTCATTGAATGGAATGACCCAACAATTTCAATGTTCTTGTTATGGTTATGGATGATTTCGTTTTTCATAGGTATTATAAACATGCTGCCATTACCAATTTTAAAT
>DASCQR010000044.1:0-2196 GCA_036013185.1 Candidatus Nitrosopumilus sp.
TACTAACTTTTGCGATTAATTACTATCACGAACAAAATCATCCTGATATGGAATTTAATTATGCATATGTTCCTGGAATTATAATGTTAATTTCATTTGGTGCTAGTTTTATTTTATTTACAAAAAATAATTTGTAAAATTTAACTAATGAGAATTAATTACTATAGAATCAAAACTAGGCACATTTTTTTTTGATCTAGGATTATAAGCAATTATTGTATATTCATTTTATGCCTGGTGATGAAATTGAAGTTCCTAAAGAATTACGTGAATTCATGCTTGAAGAAGCAGAAGAAACAATCCTTGGACAAAAAAATGGAGCTCTAAAACAATATCGTTATGGAAATTTGCATATCAGAGAATATGATGATAAATTTTTAGTTCATACAGATAAAATTGATCCTAGAGTAAATCCAATTGGTCATTTAGTTTATGATGCTCCTGAAGTATTAATTGGAATTGCTTGTGGAATATTTACTGGAGTAACTACTGCAAAAAAAATATCATCTAAAAATTATAAAAAATTATCCATAGCTAATGTATTAACATCTTCATTAATGTCTGGATATTTAGCATATGAGGCAACCAAGAAAATAAAAAAACATTTGGAGTGATTTTGTGTATACTATTAGAACTGTAAAAATCTTAATCAAACTTTTGCCATCTATTTTGGCATTACGTAAAGATCGGAAGAAATGGATCAATCAAAATAAAAATAAAATTGATTCAACTCAATTTAAAAAAAATGCAACTAAAGTTCTTGAAACTTTTATTTCACTGGGACCAGTTTACATAAAATTAGGACAGTGGCTATCATCTAGAGCAGATATTTTGCCACAACCATATTTACAAGAATTATCAAAACTACAAGACAGTGTTCCTGCTGCTCCTTTTGAACAAGTAAAACCAATAATTGAAAAAGATATTGGATTGATAAATGAAAAATTTGATAATATTGATCCAACTTCTATTTCAGGAGCATCATTAGGACAAGTGTATAGAGGCTCAATTTCTGGTCAACAAATAGTAATTAAAGTAAAAAGACCTGGAATTGAAAAAGTAGTTGAAAAAGATCTTAAAATTCTAAAAAAAATTTTACCATTGGCATTAAGATTTGTTGATTCAAATTTAAGATACTCAGCTAAAACAATGCTCTCACAATTTATTGAAACTATTCATGAAGAATTAGATTATACAAATGAATCCAAAAATCTTAAAGAAATCAAAAATGATATGGCAAACAATTCTAAGGTAATTGTACCTTCTGTTTTTGATGATTTTTCTTCAAAAAATGTACTTACCATGGAATATTTGCCTGGAATTAAAGTCACAAATGTAGAAGCCCTAGATAAAAAAAATATCGATAGACAACAATTAGTCATTGACGTTCATCAGATTTTTTTTACAATGCTTTTGAAACATTCAATTTTTCATGCAGATCCGCATCCAGGAAATATTTCAGTTACTGATGAAGGAAAATTAATTCTATATGACTATGGAATGGTTGGAAGAATAAATAACAAAACACGAATTAATTTAATCCGATTATATCTTGCACTAGTGGAAAAGAATCCTTCAAGAGTAGTTTCTGCAATGGATGATCTCAAAATGTTAACTCCTGATTACAATAGATCGGTAATTGAGAAAGGAATAGAATTATCAATTCGCTCTATGCATGGTGATAAACCTGATGAAATGGAAGTGGACAGTGTGATGGAATTAGCAAATAAAACTATGAGTAAATTTCCATTTATTTTACCAAAAAATTTGGCATTATATTTGAGAATGGCCTCAATTATTGAAGGAATTTACAAAACACATGACGTTGATTTTAAATTTATAAAAGTTTTAAAAAATATTTTACAACAAGAAAATTTAATCACAGGTGCATATGTTGAAGAATTAAAAATTTCTTTTGATAGTTTTCTAAAATCAATTAATTCTACTTTGAGAGTTGGTTCAGATATGGAGAAATTAATGAATGAAGTTGAAGTATATATGAAAAAACGTAAACCAGTTGTGTTGATTAGTGGAAGTATTTTTTCTTCTGCTGTTTTTATTGGTTCTGTATTATTATTTCAATCAAATGAATATTTTGGAACGATTGGAATGATTAGTTCTGGTATTATTATGGGAATATCTGCATTATTAAGAAAATATTAGATTATTCAATTGTAATATTTTTTGATTTTTTTG
>DASCQR010000045.1:0-3911 GCA_036013185.1 Candidatus Nitrosopumilus sp.
GGCTTTATACTCAAAAAGGTGTTACGTATGTTTCAATTTATGGCGATAATGGTGAATTGGCAGGTAGTACTAACCCTCATCCTCACTTGAACATTCTAACCCTTTCTACTATTCCTCCTGTAATTGATGCAGAGGCTGAGGCGTCACATAAAATTTTGAACGAAAAGGGTGTTTGCCATATGTGCCAAACTATTAACGAAGAACTAAGTGGGCCTAGACAAATTCTTCAAACTGATGGATTCATTGCTTTCTCCCCATGGGCCCCTTCATACCCCTATGAATTTTGGATTTCTCCAAAGAAACACACGACTAGTTTTTCAAAAATTACTCAAAAAGAAATAAACGATTTGTCCTTAATTTTGAGAGCAACATTAGGCGGACTAACAAAAACAATCAAAAATGTTTCATATAATTTGGTATTTCACCTTTCACCTGAAAAGAAGAATACTAGACAAATTCATTGGCATATTGAAATTTATCCAATCACAAAATCTTGGTCTGGTTTAGAACGTGGCTATGGTATATTTTTAAATGATATTTCACCTGAAGAGGCTGCAGAAAAACTTGGTATTGCTTGTAGGAAAGAATTAGCTAATCTTGTAGGAATCATCTAATTTCTGAATGGTTTATTTATCAACTCTATTTACTTCAGTTAATGGGGAATGTTGAAAAATGGCTTGCAGTAATCAGTGTCGCTCTTTTTGCAATGTTTGCTGGTGAAATGATTTCTGTTTATTATTTTATGTTAACTGTTCCTGAAGATGCTGTTATTGCACAAGGATTTGCTCCTGATCCAAAACTAATTCAATTTGTTTCCATTGGTGTTGCACCAGCTGGAATTTTAGCTGCAGTTGCTTACATTATGTCAAGGAATTACGGTTCAAAGCAAATTGGTGGTTTGATTATAGTTGGAGGTATTATTTTACTTGCAGGTAATCTTGTAGTTTATTCTTGGGTTGACTCTGTTCCAGAAATTTATGTAACAGATGCAGTTCAATATCTGCCAATCTTATTCATAATATTATCTGCTCCTGTAATGGCTGTTGGATCAAGACTAATCTTAAAACGAAAAAAACGTCCTACAAAAGAATATTTTTAGTTGTGATCAAATCTAAATTCGTTTGAATGATATTTGAAACCCATTTTTTCATAAAATTGTTTAACATCATCTGAACAATCTAAAATTGTTTTATAGCAATTATGTTTTTCAGCAACTTTTAACACATATTTGATAATTTTTTCACCTATTTTTTGACCTTGGAACTCTTTACAAACTACCACGTCCTCTATGTGCCCTACAAATCCTCCTTGATGAATGAATTTAGGCTCAATTAGAAGAGTTGTCGACCCAATAATTCTATCATCCATTTCGGCAACAATGATGATGTGATTTGGATTTGATTTTATGTTATTCAAAATTTCTAATGCTTTATCTTTACTGATAGTGCTTGCTTCTCTTAATGTATCCAATGTATTTAGAAACCCTTTTTGAAAATCCCCTTCTTCTATTTCTCTTATTATGGGTTGATTCATTTTAATTTCTCTTGCTTTCTTTCATATTCGTCACATGCTTGTTTGTATGATTCTTTATTTCCAATATCTGTAAAACCTTTTTTTGTAATAAAACTATTCACTGCTTGTTTCTTCTTCATTGCTTTTTTTATTACATCATCCATTCCGTATGCTTTATTCTTTGGAATAAAATCAAAAATATTTGGATTCATTACATAGCATCCCATGTTTACATTTGCTTTTATTTCTGGTTTTTCATTCCAACTTACCACTTTTCCGTTTTTAGAAGTTTCAATTACCCCATATGGTAAATTTGTTTTAAATTCATTTAAACTCATTGTCACAAATGATTTTTTTGTAACATGCTGTTTTATCATATTCTTTAAACTAAAATTAAAAATCGAGTCCCCATACATACATACAAAATCATCATCGATAAATTCTTCTGCTGTTTTAAGTTGTCCTGCTGTAGCTAATGGTTTGTTTGAAATTGCGTATTCAATTTTAACTCCAAATTTACTTCCATCTTCAAAATAATCTTCAATTGATTTTCTAAGATAACTTACACAAATTACTATTGATTTAACTCCTCCTTTTTTTGTCCATTCTATTAGGTGTTCTAAAATTGGTTTTTCACCTACTGGCAACATTGGTTTTGGCTTGTTGTTAGTCAATGGTCTTAATCTTGTTCCTAGACCTCCCGCAAGAATAACTGCTTTCACAAATATTATTTCAAATTTGAGTATTTATGTTCAAGGATAAATTTATCGTTTTTTAAATAATTTTAAGAATTTTTTCCATGACTGCATCTGGTGTCTCAGCAAATACTATGATCATCGGTTCTTTACCAATATCTCCTTTATGATAAATTATATCTGGTGATGTTTTTGAATTTTTAATTGCATTTGTAATTCCCCATTCTATTGTTGAACCTTTATTTTTCACATTTTTTGGTTCTTGATTTCTATCATAATCATATGTGATTAATTTTAATTTTTTTATTTTTAATATTATTTCATTTTTATATTTTAAATTAATTGCAGATCGAATTTTTGAATATTTTTTATTAACTGCTAATAATGCAGTTGCAACATGTTTTGAACCTCCGTATTCTAAATCTCCTGCAACAATTACTTTTTTTCCTGCTTTAACTATTCTTCCTGAAATTCCAATTATTTCTTTAACTGATTTAGGTTTATGTTTAGAATAAACAAAATTTGTTTGACATTCTGGAATATTTTGAAAAATATTTTTTATTTTAGTAAATTCATTAATGGAATCCTGTAATTTATTTTTTATAACATCTTGTTCATCAATATTTGTAATTACTATTCCTTTTCCTATTTTATGTGAGTTTTTAATTGAATTAAGTGTAATTTCTTTAGCAAATCCCAATGCTTCTTTAATATTTTTATTTTTAACAATTGCATACAATGCTACAGCTGAATGAATATTGCCACTTCCTCGATTAATCTTTGAAATTTTTTTATTTAAGAGAAAATATTTTTTATTTTTTTCTAAAACAAAATCTTCTATTTCTTGATTTACACTTTTTACTCCTGTAATAACCACATTTTCAGCTCCCATTTTTTGAATCATTTTAGCTATTTTTTCAGGCGTATTTTTAGAATTAATTTTAGTTTTTGTTAAAATTTCTGCTTCAAATTTGTTTGGGGTGATTATTGTGGCAAGGGGTATGATGAATTTTTTAAAATCAACAATAGCTGATTTTTCTATTAGCATTCCACCTGTAGTTGATTTAATTACTGGATCCACTACAATTGGAATTTTTAATTTTTTTAGATATTGATAAATTATTTTAATAATTTGTGAATTGTATACCATTCCAATTTTTATTCCATCTATTTTGAAATCTTTTATTATTGATTTTAATTGATTTTCTAAAATTACTTTTGATACTGGTTCAATCATTCCAAAATCTGATGTGTTTTGTCCTGTAATTGCTGTAACTATTGTTAATCCATGAACGTGAAATGTTGAAAATGTCTTAATGTCACTTTGAATTCCTGAACCTCCAGATGGATCTGAACCCCCTATTGATAATAAATTCACATCATTTACTTTCTCTTAGTACTAATCTATTTTTCCATTTTAATTCTTTTTTTAATTTATAACAATAATATTTGTTTTATAGTCGAATGATTTTTTTATTTTATGAGTAAAATTCCTATGGTGGATGATGATTCCATTCCTCATCAATTACAATGTACAAATTGCTTACTCCCTATGCAGTATCAAGAAAAAAAAGACGGAAAATTTCTTTGGCAATGTTTTAAATGTGGGAAAAAAATTTTTGTTTCTGAAAATATTGATGATAATATGGAAGAAACTTGGAGCCCCACTAGATAGTAGATTATTTTGATAACGATAATTCTATC
>DASCQR010000046.1:0-6589 GCA_036013185.1 Candidatus Nitrosopumilus sp.
GGTTTGTTTTGTCTAAAGCAATCACTACAGTAAACGGGTTTATTGCTTCTTGGAACAAATGGAACTGTGCATTGATCACCACAATCAGCACAAGTTACAGTTGTGTCTTCTCTGTCATTATCTCTGGAATTTCTAAAAGAACGAGATGGTCTTTCGTCAGAGGAAGAATTACGATTAGGGTATTTTTTATCAGAATGTTTTGATCTGTATAGGTCCATTTTATAATAAATTGGATAGTTATTGGATATAGATACTTAGATCTCTAATTCATGCCTAGAATTAATAAAAAATATCAAACTAGTGATTTATCCATTTCTGTAGACATTAATTCCTGAACTTTAAGAAAATATAATTTTGTAGAATATGGCATGTCATCTAAATTATTATCAACTACAATCATAAAATATCTAACAGCCCTCTTTGAAATATCTAAATTAAATTTCATTGGAAGAATAGGATCTTGATGTACTTTGATTTTATTTTGAAGCCAAGGTGGTGCCATTTCGATTGTTTCTGTAATAATTTTATCATACCAAAATGAAAGATTTTGAGGTTGAAGACCCTGCTTTAGATTAGATACATCAGTATCAATTTTTTTCATCATATGATTGATTATAGTCATAAAATTTCATATGACAATTTTGTTTTATTCAGATTACTCAAAATACTGTAAGCTACTTGTCAATTGATAACAAGTTTCCATCAATATCAATCTCAGAATTTTTGATTCTAGTTGTAGAAATTCTTTTCCCATCCTTTGCTAAAAACATTGGAACTACAATCACTTCTACAGGAGGGAGATTATGCTCAGATCTCAATTCATTTAAAATTTTTCCTTGATTACTTGTTTCATCACTTACAACTAGTGCTTGAACTTCTTTTTCTAAAACTGCAGGTCCAAAATCATTATTTAATTGACAAATTTCAAAATAGGTATTAGGAAATTTTTTAAAAATTGTAGATGTCAAATTTTTCAGGCGTTCATCATATTTGTGAGTAGGAGTTTTGCCTTTTTTTTGTACAAATTCATCACTAGTTAATCCAATTATGACTTTATTAGAAATCTCAAATGCGGTTTTAAGTAAAATGATGTGTCCGTGATGAATAATATCAAAAGTTCCACCCATTGCAATTAAAGAAAATTTCAACATGTAATTACAAAGTATTCTTTGAAAATAAATCTATTAGTTTACAAGAATTAGTACAAAAGGCCCTTGAGCTCCAAGTGGAATATCATCTCTATCCCACACAAATGTTTCAATAAAAAATAATCCTTTTTTTTCAGGAATCCAATCTATCGATTGTGTTTCAAATCCATTTCCCACAAACCTACCATCAAATTTGCCAATATATTGAACCGTTGGAGGGATATCAGGTTCAGAAGAATTTTCTTTTATTTGAACATAATAGGTATAAGGAATTTCATCACCTATTTCATCTGTTAAGAATTGAATTGAAGTTTCACTTTGAATTTGAATAGTTTCACCAATTTTAATTTCAGATAATTTTTTTCCCATCGTATCTTTCACTAATACATCAGAAATGGTAACTAAATTTGTACGAATTTGAGATTTTGGAATTTTTATCTTTTCGATTGAAGAATAAAATTTATCGGATTCAGAAAACAACAGGAAACCTACAGCAGAAGGATTAATTTTTTCAGTTAATTGTAGTAAAGCAGATTTATTCATATCAACATCACCAACTTTAATGGTAGAAATTTGAACTATTCTATCAAAAACATCGTAAAAAGCTAAATGTATTGCTGCCTCAGAAATTGGAGAATTTCCATTTCTCAATATTCCTGAAAAAGAGAAAACATTTGCAGAGTTTGATGCAAATAAAGAATCAAAGGAAATGTCATTAATAGAAATTTTCAGGGAATTTTTCATTGATTCTGAAGTACCGAAAGTTGAAATTTTTGTATATACTTCAGTTATATCAGAATTAGGATTTTCTGAACGTATCACAAATGGGGATTTACTGTTTGGAGGAATTACTTTTAGTATCGTGCTTCCTTCTCTTACTTCCAAAGGATTTGGACTAAAATCATCATAAAAATTTGCTTGAATTACAACATCTGTTAGAAAAGACAGAGGATCATTATTTTCAATTAATCCAATCACAACAGTATATCCTTCAGAATCCTGATAAACAAAATTTGCATTAGAATTTGTAGATACAGTCAATGATGGATTGGTATCAGTATACTCTTGTGAATATGCATTAGAAATTGGGAATAAAATGAAGATGAAAATTATAGAAAAAAGGAATTTCTTCATACATTCAACTTAAGCAAATCATTAATCAAATATGATAGCTGACATAGTCAACAAAAAAGGCAACAACGTTAAACCCAGTTTGCACTAAACAAAATAATAAAAAGAAATTAAAAATGGATTAAAATTTTATTTTCTATTTGCGGTAATTGCTAACCAGTATACTAAACCTGGAGCTAAACCAACAATAAGAGGAATCCATACGGGCCATCCGTCTACTGGGCTTGTCATAAGTAAAAACCGAAACTTGTGCTATTTAAATCCACCCGACGTTATGAAATTCATCATCGATCGGAGAATTGAAAGTGGACCGGACGGAATTTGAATCCGTGACCCCCCGCGTGCAAGGCGGGTATACTACCAGGCTATACTACCGGCCCACATGAAGAACACTTACAGAGTGGACTTTAATTGTTGTCCTCTTGGATAAGATTTTATTTGAATAGTGATTTTTTATTGTATGGTACTTTTAGAATCACAAGTCAAATTAAAAAAAGGAGACATTGCTCCAGATTTTGAATTATTAGGAATTGATGATAAGAAACACACACTCAAAGACTATGGAAACTATAAAGGAATTTTAGTAATTTTCATGTGCAATCATTGCCCATATGTCAAAGCAAAAGTTGATGCATTAAATGAATTATTTGAAGAATGTGGAAAAGACATAGCAATAATAGGAATTAACAGTAATGATCCTACAAATGTTCCAGAAGATAGTTTTGATGGAATGAAACAAACTGCAAAAGAGAAAAATTTTCAATTTGATTATTTAGTTGATGAAACTCAAGAAATCGCAAAAAAATATGGTGCAATGTGTACCCCAGATCCATTCTTGTTTAACAGTCAAAAAGAATTGGTTTTTCATGGTAGAATTGATAATGCTATGAAACCAGATGATACAGCCACAGAAAAAACAATGATTCTAAATATGAAAAAATTGATTGCTGGAGAAAAAATCGAGAAAGATTTTGACCCTTCAATTGGTTGTTCAATTAAGTGGAAAGAAGACTAAATTCAGATATCCCATATTCATCTAACATAGATCTTAGTTAATTTATGATTATTATACCCCCGATACAGCAAGTCCATATTGGGCTCGTAGCTCAGCTTGGCTGGAGCGTTCGACTGATAATCGAAAGGTCATGTGTTCGAATCACATCGGGCCCACTTAATCATTTAATATTTTGTGATATTGTATTGGACCATTGTAAAATATCACCGATGTTATCAGATAATAAATCAGAAGTAATTTTGGTTTTTTTAGAGATTTTACCACATAATGCCAATTTCATTAATTTGTTAGTTTTTTCTTTATTTGGATTAATAGAATCTGCAAAAAATGTTAAGCCTTCAGAAGTTTGAGAAAATATTACCACCAACAAAATTCCAGGTTTTTGTTTCCAAATCTTCCCAATTAATTTTTGAAAGTCTAAATCAAATAAAACATCGATAGTAGATGACATGTCACCTAAATGAGAGACATTCCAACCATCAGAATGATAAGATGCAGAAGCAGATTCAGCAATTAGAGCACTTTCAATATCTGCAGCAATGACTACGACATTTTTTTTTGGATCTGAAACAACTGGAATTTGATTAAAAATATTTAATGATTTTGAGATTGTAGTTCTTAGCAGATTTTGTTCTGCAGCTCCAATTTTTCCAGAATCATATAGTTCATGAATATGATCAATTGTTGGATAAATTACTTCTAAAATTATTCGATTAATTGAAGCACCTGAATTAATACAATTTCGTATTAGTGAATAGATTTGTTCTTCATTACCCTTAACTAACAATTCAAGATATCTAGATGTTATTTTGAAATAATCATCAGGAAAAATAAATGATTCTTGATTAGGTTCTAAAAACCATAATGTGACATTCCCAATATTTTTTTGACGTAGTAAACCTTCTGCAGCAAAAACTTTGAGATATTTGATCATAGTTATTCTATTAACATTAATTTTTTTGGAAATTTCAATTCCAGACATTCCACTATCAGAATCTTTCAGAACTGAAATTAGTTGTTCACGGATTTCTTCAGGTTGATAACCTCTGACCATAATTTACTTCAATCAAAGTATGGTATAAAGACTAATTTTCAATTACTAAATAACGAATTCATAAATAAAACATTATATACTTGGGTACTTTAATGTACGGTAAGGAAAAGTAAATTGCCAAAAGCAGGATTCAAATCAATTACAGTCTCAGAAACAGTTTATGATAAATTCCACGAAGTTTATCAAAACAGTAAAGATGACCTTACAATGAAAGGGGTCAATAGTTTTTCAGGTTATGTAACTTACATGTTAGAAGAGATGATGCAAAAAGACAAAACTTTTGCAAGATATGCTCCAAAGATAGAAAAAATTTCCATTGATGATGATAGAGTAATTCTAAAAGATAATATGAAAAATAGAATTGCAGAAGTTGCAGTTCAAAAGGGAGAATTATTTTGTCAATTATGTGATGAAAAAGATTGTGTCCACGTTGGATATGTATTTTCATTACCAGATGTCTACGAAGTATTAAACGCCAGAGGAATCAAACATCCAAAATAAAGTGGAGGAGGTGGGATTTGAACCCACGAACTCCTGAGAGACAGGATCACCCATTATTTGATCTTAAGTCCTGCATGTCCAAAAGCACTAAATGCTTACTTTGGCCAGGCTTGATTACTCCTCCAAAAGAATAGAAAAATCTGTGAAATTTAACAGTTTAGAACGATATCCTTCAGAATGAAGAATTATAAGGATTTTCTACAGACGATTTGTGTGCTTCGATAGCTCAGTCTGGTAGAGCGTTACATTGGTAATGTAAAGGTCGCGGGTTCAGATCCCGTTCGAAGCTTTTAATAATTTTTGATTAATAATTCAAAATGTCCAGTTCGTTTTGTTGAATTTGAATTAATGGAACGGTTTGCTTTAATTTTACTGATTTTCCAAGGTTTTTTTGAAAACATATCTACAACCTCTTTAGAGTTAGAATTCGACAAAAGTACTTTACATCCTTTTGAATCTAATTTCATGCAAAGAATCGCTAATCGATTTAGATCATCATAAGTAAAATTCTTGTTAGTATAACTAGTAAAATTAGCAGTTTCAGTCACAGGTTGATAGGGGGGATCAAAATATACTAAATCGCCTTTCTTTGCATCTCGTAAAACTGCTTCAAAATCACGACATTGAATCTTAACTTTACTGGATTTCAAAACATGACTAACTGAGCGTAAATTATCCTCATTAACAATATTGGGATTAGTGTATTTTCCTAAAGGAACATTGAACTTTCCTTTACTATTTACCCTGTACAATCCATTAAAACAAGTTCTATTCAAAAATAGTAATCTAGATGTTTTTTCAATTTCGTTTTTTGGAGTACTTTCTCTAATAGCATAGTAATAGGATTTTGAATCTTTTTGATAATATTTTTCATGTTGTTTTAATGAAGAAATCAAATCATCAACATTGTTACGAATTGTTGCATATGCCAAAACAAGATCAGAGTTAAGATCCGAAATACTGCATTTTTGTTTATTATTTTCAATTAACATATTGAATAATAATGCGCCACCACCAAGAAAAGGTTCAAAATAAGTACCAAAAGAATCAGGTAAATTTTCATTTAAAACTGATATTAACTGACGTTTTCCACCAGCCCACTTTACAAATGGTTTTGGTGTAACAAGTATTTGGCCATATTGTTGCTTCATATAATATAATTACAAAATTGCATATTGTCAAAATAGACAATAAAAGATCACAAGCTGTGCAGTATTTTTTAATCAAATTTGTGTAGAGTATCCTCTAAGAGAAAATAATAAAATGAAAAAGGTTGGGTTTTAGTCCCACTTTGACCAAGCGGCCATCCATCTGTATGTCCAAGTGTTCAGTTTACAACCTAATGCTGCAAATGTACATGCCAAAACTGCACCTGCACCTGCGCCCAATGCGACTGGACTGTTATAGAACTTACCGACTTGGGGTTCTATTGGTGTCATATATGGTGGCAATGTTGGTCTTGGATACTTGAATGCCGTTTCAAGCGGGTCTGCTACTGTTATCAGGTTTACCATGTTGAATAATGGTAATGACATTCCTACCAGTACGCCGCCAAACAGTATCAAACTATGTTTGTTCTTCTTTGTTGCCCAGTAAACTAGATCCAAAAGCATTGCTGATGGTAACCAAACTGGAGTTACAATGAAGTCATATGGATATCCGAGTGCAAACCATGCACCTTTTGCTACCCATGTGTATACTGTCATAATTAGAGCGTAGTACGTTGCTGTGCCTGGAACG
>DASCQR010000047.1:0-16856 GCA_036013185.1 Candidatus Nitrosopumilus sp.
CTTCAAAATTTAAATTAAATCCAAATTTTTCAGATAAATTATTCAATAATACTATATCAGATTTTGAAATTAATTTTCCCAACCATTGCTCATCTAAACCATCAGAAGATACAGTTATCATCATAAAATGAAAATCAGAATCAACTAATTCATTCATATATTTTTTTGGTTCAATTTTCCATAAAGGTGCAATAGAAATTAGATTTAATTTTTCACATAATGTTTCAAAATGTTTTTTTTGAAAATTACTTTTTATCCCGCCATGAACTAATCCATCAATTTGAAATTTTTCTTTTGCAGTTTGTAATAATTTTTCTAACAAAATTAATTCATCAGGGGTTTTTGTTTGAATTTGATTGAAGTACCAATTGTGGAATATTCATCAATTCCGATTGTAATTTTGTCCATTTTAAATTTGGATGATGTAATAGATGACTTTCTTCTGATTTTGTAAATACACTTAACAAACATACAATTTCATGTCCTTGTTTTTTAGCCAGATGAATAGCATATGTGCTATCTTTCCCACCAGAAAAAAGACAGGCTAATTTCATAATTTAATTATAGGAACGGTCTAATTAAATTCTAAAATTTATTTAAAAGATGCCTCAATACTCATAATCGTCATCATTAGTCAGACGGCTTTTCCAATAATCATCAGCATCCAATATAATTCCAAATACATAGAATTTTAGTGCTATGATTAAAACATTTTAAAAATTATTGAACAGAATCAGTAAAATATTTTTGTAAAACTCTAGTCTAACTATTTTTAATACTCATAATTTTAGTATTTTCCATAACAACCCAATATTCAACGTTTTGTCCATTTTCTAATTTCCCTTTAACATCTTCATCAATCATTGCGATATCAATGGTCTCAAAAGATTCAGAATCCATAACTTGAACAGTGTCGCCATTAATTGAAATAATTTGTCCGATTTTCTTGTTAATCATTGGAACATGTATTTGCATGCTTACTGGACCGACATGAGGTCTATTTTTTCCATCAAAAATTCCTTGACCAACAATTCGGGCTTTTGCAGCACCATGTTTTCCAGGTTTTGATGTATCGTATTCAATAATCCTACATGGTTCACCGCCAGGTTGATCTGAATGAGGTAGAAGAATATATGATCCAATTTTCAAAGAGCCTAAATCAGATGGTTTACTCATGAGAATCAGTTTTTGGTCGAATATTTAACTTCTACTTTAATACATCAAGAATAGAAAGACTAAGTAAATTAGATAATGTAAAGCCTTTTCTTGTTACATCCCGTTGTGTTTGATCACAATATTTTTTGACACTTTGATGACTTTTTTCACTTGCAACTTCAATTACGATCATGTTATCAGAATAGGGAAATGTAAATTTTGAAGGAATTGAACAACTAGTAGTCATTTTTCCAATTCCAGCAATTTCAATCTTTTCTCTTTTTAATAATAGACCTGCAATTTCTACTAGATCATCTTCGTCCTCACCATATTCTAAATAATAAATAGAAATGAAATTGGTGTCACCAGCAACTTCTCTTTCAAAAAGATCATCAGACATACTAAAAATGAACGAAGTTTTTTCTTGAACATGTTCAGATAGTTCTTTTTCAACAATTGTGTTATTTTTGAATTTAGCTAAAAGATAATGATTTGCAGATGTTGAAAAGTATGGCTGACTATCTGAGGAAAAAGTACCAGTTACAAAAAATAATTTTTCAATATTTTTAGAATTTGACCAAGATTCTTTTAGTTCAAGAGAATCACGATTATGGAGATAAGGAGCACACACATATCCTGGATAGGATAATTTTAGTTCAGACATTACTAAAGAGAAATTTAAAGAGTATTTATCCATATATCGGATCAAATAAAAAAGCACGATGGTTTTTTAATAACTCAATACACATAATTTTTGTCCCGTGGTAGCTCAGCCTGGTAGAGCTTCCGGCTGTAGTTGTTGGCTTAAGATGGCTGACCGAAAAACAGCATATCAGGCATACAGAAACCGGGTTGTCGCATGTTCAATTCATGCCCGCGGGACCACAAAATTTACAATATACAGGAAATTTTTTGATTTTTTAAAAATAATAAAAAAATAGACTGTTTAAGAAAACATAGATGAAATCTTAATTTAAAAATTCAATTGTCTACTCTAATTTCTTGACTTTTTGTGCGGCTGGGCCTTTTTGTCCTTCACCGATTTCAAACTCGACTTTATCGCCTTCGTTAATGAATCCATCAACGTCAGATTTGTGAACGAACATATCGTCGCCACCTTCTCTTTCGATAAAACCAAAGCCCTTAGTACGGTTGAACCATTTTACGGTACCTTGTTCCATATTTTCTGAAATAACATATTCACTATATTAACTAAGTTATATCTAAAAATTAGAAATCTTTTGCAATATGACCATTGTCTTTTAGCCATTCTACTTGTGGTAATGTGAATCTCCAAACAATATCTCCACGTTCATTTTCATTGAAATCCCAAGGAGCAATTATTACAATATCATTATCTCTAATCCAAACTCTGCGTTTTAATTTTCCTCTAATTCTTCCTCTTCGAGTTACATTATCATCACATTTTATCATCACATTTTCTCCCCCCATCATTTTTAATACTCTACCAAATAATTCACCCTCTTCAGGTAGACGAATTTCTTTTAAAGCACTTTCATTTTTTACTTGACGCTTACCCATAACAACATTAGATTAAGTTACCATATAACTTGTGAGGTTTTAAGAGAAACAAAAAGAATTTTATCTGTTCTAAAGATTTTAGAATATGGAATTTGGATGTATTGAAGAATGCTCTGAGTGTTGTGTTCAAAGAGAATATTACCCATCTAAACAATTTGGAAAAATTGGAGTGCTGATATTACCTGAAGAAAAAGAAAATATAGAAAAATTAGCAAAATTAAAAAAAATAAAAATTTTGATTTTACCAAGAATAGGAATTTCTGAAAATAAAAAACAATTACCTACAAAAATTTTAGCATATCAATTAATGGGAATCGAGGAGAATGGAAACACTTGTCCTTTTTTAGATACAGAGAGTGATGAGAAATCAACACATGGAGGGTTTCCATGTAAAATTTATGAAACTAAACCACTTGCATGTAGTGCATATCCATTAATTGAATCAAAACCAATTGTACTTGATCAAAAATGTAAATTTTGTAAAGAATGTGGAACTACAGATAAAAATTTAGAATTTGAAACAGAGTCATTATTGAAAATAAAACAAATCATGCAAACAAATGCAATATGTATTTGGAGATATGCTACAGGAATTGGAGAACCAGAGGATTACGAAATTATTAAAACAGGTTGGGTTTTAGAAGAGGAAGATTAGATCAAGGATTAATTACAGCACGACCAAGAATTTTTCTTGCTTTAAGATCCTCTAATGCAGTGTTACATTCATCAAGATTATAGCGCTTAGAAATAACAGGATTAAGAGTTCCTTTTCGTGCAAGTGCAAGTAATTCTACCATGTCATCATAGTTTCCAGTATATGCACCTTGTATTGTAATTGATTTAAGAGGAATCGTTACTAAAGATAATTCAATAGACCCACCAAACAGACCTACAAGAATTAAATTCCCTCTTTTTCTCAAGACAGCAAAATCAAGTTTTGCAGTAGGCGGGGCATTAACAAAATCAACTACACTATCAGCACCCTTATCATTACAAATGGACATAATTTTTTCAACTGCATCAGAATCCTTAGAATTTACAGTAAAATCAGCACCCATTTCTTTTGCAGTGTTTAATTTTTGATCATCAAGATCAACACAAATAATCTTAGCATCAGTAATAGCATGAGCAATTTGAACTCCCATTAACCCCAAACCGCCAGCACCGACAATAACAAGAAATTCAGGAGAATTACTATTTGCTTTTTTAATTGCAGTGTATGCGGTTAATCCAGAACATGCTAGGGATGTTGCAGCATCTGGATCCACACCATCAAGTTTTGCTAAATATTTAAAATTTGGAATTAACGCATAATTAGAATATCCGCCATCTTGAAAAACACCCATTGATTTAGGGGTATCACATAAATTTTCATTTTTGACTTTGCATGCAGGACACTCTCCACATCCAATCCAAGGAAATACTAAGACCTGATCACCTTTTATAATTCCAGAAACATTTTCTCCAGTTTCTTCAACAGTTCCAACAATTTCATGACCAGGAGTAACAGGATATTTTACTCCCCTATCAGTGACTTTCATAAATTGACCATCTCCAAGATCATACCCGCCTTCCCATAGGTGTAAATCACTATGACAGACACCCACAGACTCCACTTTTACTAAAACTTGTTCACCCTGAGGTTTTGGAGTGTCAAATTCAGATATTGAAAGGGGTTCATTTGGAGCAGTAATCTTTGCAGATTTCATAATGAAAATCTCTGTCTTTACAATATAAGAGTTGACTGGAAGTAAGAAAAAAGTAGAGTCATTAGATATTATGGAATAATAAAATAGTCAACATGTGAATGAATCTCAAACACCTAACAGTATTTCTCAAGAACCAGTAAATATTCTATTTAGCCCATCATCAGTTATAAAAAAAGATGTTTGGGAAATCGATCTAATACAAATCTTGAATTTATTGATTAAAATTCTTGAAAAAACAGGAAAGAAAGATCTCAAAGTTGCAGGAATGGCAGCATTATCATCATCATTAATTTACAGAATGAAAGTTGAAAGTATTTTTGCATTACAAAGAGCAGCTATGGAAAAAAAGCCAACAACACAAAGAACAGATGTAGATATAGAACTAATAGATATCCCATACAGACATGAATCTACATATCCAGTTTCATTAGACGATTTACTTGGATTGTTACAAAATCTTATTGGAACAATTGCAAATCCACAATCAAGAAGAAATAAAAAATTGGATATTGAGCCAATAGAAGCACCAGATTTTCAAGAATATTTTATTTCATTAGAAAGCATAATTGGAAAATATGAAGATTTGATAATGAAAAAAATTTCTGATAAAGGATTTGGATTACTTCAAGACATAATTACAGAATTAGATCAAGTGGATTCAATTAGATGTTTCTTTGCAGCATTATTTTTAGCAAGAGATCAAAAAGTAGATTTAGAACAACAAAATGACGATATCAAAATTATACTAATGAATGAAGAAACAACAACAGAATAGAAATGAAAATTTGTTTAACTAAATTTTTAAGGAGAAATGTAGAAAATGGTTAAAGTTGAAAATTTGGATGAAGCAACTGCAAGAATAGAGGCAGCACTCTATTCAGCAGGGAGACCACTTAGAATAGAGGACATCATTAGAGCGTCAGGCACTGAATCTAGAACAAAAACAGTGGATTTGCTGGCAACAATTATGAAAAAAACAAAAACAGCATTCAAAGCATTAGAAATTACTACTTTGCCTGACGGGTCATATGTAATGCAATTAAAACCAGAATATAGTTCAACAGTCAAGAGATATGCATCAAAACCAGTTTTGCCAAATGCAACATTAAAAACATTATCATATATTGCATACATGCAACCAATTGCATCAAAACAACTAGTAGAAACTAGAGGTTCTGGAGTATATGCACATCTAAAAGAATTAAGACAATTAGATTACATCACTCATCAAAATGTAGGTAGATTGAAAATTTATACAACAACAGAAAAATTCCAAAAATATTTTGGAATTAAAGGAGATGTTGAAGATCTAAAATCAAGATTATTTTCCAAAGTTAGAAAAACAGCTAGCAGAAGAGAAGCAAACAGTTCATCACAAATAGCAACAGAAAACAAGTAGATTAGATTTTGATTTAAGGCTAATTTATGGCGTTTTGTATAAATTAGAGTGATTCAACTAATTTCTTGTGAGAAAATCAGTAGAGAATTTAGCAACAAGTAAAACAACAGGAGGAAGAAGAAGTCCACTCAGAATAAGAAGAAAATATGAAACGGACAGATATCCAAATGAAGCAATCAATGGAGCTCAAATAACAATTACAAGAAGAGTGAGAGGCAATAATAGTAAAGTAGCTTTAAAATCAATTGATTTTGTAAATTTAGCAGCAGGTAATTCCAAAGTAATCAAAACAAAAATTATCAAGGTTTTAGATAACACTACAAATAATGATTATAGAAGAAGAGGAATAATCAGTAAAGGTGCAATTCTTGAAACAAAAGAAGGGAAATGCAAAGTTGTTTCCAAACCAGGACAAACAGGAATAGCAAACGCAGTTTTAATAAAAGAATAAAATGAAAGATTACGAGCACGTCGTAGTCTGGTTGGATTATTTTAATAAAAATTTAAAAAAATCTAAAGGAAGAAGATTAGGATTAGAAAAATGTATTTTTGATCCTTCGTTAAAAGAATTAATGGAAGCAACTAAATCCGCAGGATTTGAAATTACTGAATCAGACGACAAAGTAAGATTTCCAAAAAGGCCGTTTGTAAGGTCAGGCTATGTTGTGTTGCCAAAAGGATCCTCCAAGACAATAATTCTTAACAAAATTTCACAAAAACTAATTTCAAAAAGAGCCAAGCAAACAAAATAAAATGAATTCTAGCTCTTAGCTAAAGTAAAGTTGACAGAAGTCTATGATAGTGTAAGTATTTCTAATATTGTTAATTGCAGGAGGTAGGCGAAATAATGCACCTAGCCGGTAGTGGCAGGGTAATCGTTCAACTATCAAAAGAATTAGTTGAAGGACAAATACTCTGTGACACTAAAGGAATTAGAGTTGCAAAAGTAATGGAACTGATAGGTCCAATAAAAAGACCGTTTGCATCAGCAACGCCCTTAACAAATAGTATCAACAAGTTTATTGGAAAACGTGTTTTCATACTTGAGCAATCTTCTGCAAATAAACCAAAAAAATTTAGGAGAAAAAGAAGATGAACACATTACAAACCCAAAACTGTCCAGAATGTAGATCATCATTAGTTGATGACATGCAGAATGGTGAAATAATCTGTTCTGGTTGTGGAGTAGTTGTCGATGACCAGATTGCAGATAGCGGTCCAGAAACAATAAGTTCAAATCTCGAAGACAAAATGAAGCTTGCAAGAGCAACAGGACAAACAACTTATTCCCAACATGATTTGGGAATTACAACTGAGATTTCAATTAGTGCAAAAGACTTCAGTGGAAAAACAATTAACCACGAAGTTGCAAACCAGATGAATCATCTCAGGAAATGGCAACAAAGAGTAAGAGTATCAACACCAAAAGAAAGACGACTTGCAAATGTTTTGACAAAGATGGGAGAAACATGCGAATCACTAAATCTTTCAAAAAATGTGTTAGAAACAACTTCAATGATATACAGAAATTTAGACGGGCATATGGATGTCAAAGGAAAATCAGTAGCTTGTATTACAGCAGCAACAATCTACATGGCATGCAAGCAATGTGACGTTGTAAGATCATTAGAAGAAATTTGCCGAGGAATTGTTCCAGCAAAAGATGTTAAATCAAAAACAAAACTTGCAGCAAGATATTACAGAACCATGGTTATGGAAATGGGAGCAATTAAAGCTCCAGTACTAACTATGGACAAATACATCTCAAAGATAGCAAATATGACACAAACAGAGGTTAGAGTTGAAAGACTAGCCTTAGAAATTGCTGAAAAAACAAAAGACAGTAGTATTTCAGATGGAAAATCTCCAAATGGGATAGCTGCAGCATATCTGTATGTATCATCAGTACTACTTGGACAAAACGTCCTGCAAAGAGACGTCTCAAGTATTGCAGGAGTTACAGAAGTAACTATCAGAAATAGATGTAAAGAGATTCTGACAAATCATAAACTCAAAATTACTTTGAGACCATCTCTGGCCAAAAATTAACCCCCCCCCCCTTTTCATTTTATTAAAAATAGCCATTAGGATTAGCTAAATTTCGTCGGTATTATATATAGAATCAAATTCATTTTGAATATGGCAGTTCTTGAAATCAGAGACTTACATGTATCAAGAGAAGGTAAAGAAATTCTCAAAGGAGTAAATCTAAAAACAGGTCCTGGAGAAGTTCATGCAATAATGGGACCAAATGGTTCTGGAAAAAGTACATTATCATATACATTATTGGCCCATCCAAAATACGAAGTTACAAAAGGAGATATTCTATTAGATGGAGAAAGTATTTTGGATTTAACTGCAGATGAAAGAGCAAAAAAAGGTCTCTTCCTAGGATTTCAATATCCAACTGAAGTTTCAGGGGTAGGATTTTCTCATTTCTTAAGAACAGCATATAATTCACTTAGTAAAGCAATGGAAGGAGATGACAGAGAAGTATTCATTACAGTTAGAGAATTTCAAAAATATCTTAAAGAAAATTTAGAAAAAGTTGGTTTAAGAGAAGAGTTTCTCTCAAGATATCTCAATGAAGGGTTTTCAGGAGGAGAGAAAAAACGTGCAGAGGTTTTACAAATGGCAGTATTAAAACCTAAAATATCAATTTTAGATGAACCTGATTCAGGATTAGATATTGATGCAGTTCAATCTGTAGCTCAAGCAATTAGCAAAGTTTCAACTAAAGATGCAACAGTCATAATCATTACCCACTATGCAAGAATTTTAAAATTTTTAGATAAATTAGATTATGTGCATGTATTTGCACAAGGGAAAGTACTTGAAACAGGAGATGCATCTCTTGCAGACAAGTTAGAAGCAGAAGGTTATGAATGGGCTTTAGAAAAAGCTGCATGAATAAATTATTAAAAATAAAAGATGTCAAAATTGAGAATATGTTTTTTGTTTAAATAGGGTTTCAAAAATTAAAAAGTATGTCAGAAAATAATAATCAATATTTTTTCAATTTTTCATTTTTTAAAGTTGACCCCAAATGGAGATGGATGGCAGATTTAGCAAAAGAAGAATCAGCAAAAGAAGTAGAAAACATTATCACTAATTCAGGAATCATGTTCAGATCATATTCTAATTTAGGATTACGTGATGATGCAGATTTTTTATTTTGGTTTGCTGCAAAAACAGTAGATGAAATTCAAAATGTAATTGAAAAATTATACAAAACAGTATTTGGTAAATACATTATTTCATCAATGACATATTTATCATGTACAAGACCATCAATTTATGTCAAAGAACCAAAAGTTCATGGTTTCATTACGGAAAGTAATCCAAAAAAACATGTCATTGTTTATCCATTTACAAAAACAAGAGATTGGTATCTACTGTCCAAAGAAAAACGTCAAAAAATTATGGATGAACATATAGAAGTAAGTAAAAAATATCCACAAGTTGTACTTAATACAACATATTCATTTGGAATACATGATGAAGATTTCATGTTAGCATTTGAAGTAGATGATATCAGAGATTTTCAAGATTTAATCATGGATTTAAGAGAAACAGAAGTTTCAACGTATGTAAAAAACGACATCCCCATGATTGTATGTGTAAAAAAAGACATAATTCCTTTAATTACAAGTTTGGGTTAATCCTAAAACTAAATATCATAATTGCAAATCTCGGATAAACATAAATGATGAAATTGAAAATGAACAGTGAAACTAAAGGTAATAAAAAATGAAGTACAATAAACTAGGAAAAACAGACATTGAGATATCAGAAGTAGGGTTCGGAGCTTGGGCAATTGCTCTAGATTGGTGGGGTAAAAAAATTGAAGAAGATGAGGCTAAAAGGATGCTCAAAAAAGCATATGATGTTGGAATAAATTTTTTCGAAACAGGAGATCTATACGGTAAAGGATTAAGTGAAAAACTAATTGGCGAAGTTTTCAAAGATATGAGGGATGAAATTGTTATTTCTACAAAATATGGTTATGATTTTAGTGATGTAGAACAAATAGGACATAAAGAACTTCCACAAAGATTTGACGAAGATTATACCAAGATGGCATTAAGAAATAGTTTAGAAAGACTGCAAACAGATCATGTAGATATGTATGGTGTACACAATCCAAAACTAAAAGATGTGAGAAATGAATCAATATTCAATGTATTAGATAGTTTTATTCAAGAAGGATCAATCAAAACATATCAAATTGCTTTAGGTCCTGCAATTGGATGGACACAAGAAGGATTGGAGGCAATGGATAAACCAAATCTCAGTGCAGTTCAAACAGTTTACAATATACTTGAACAAACTCCAGGAAATGAATTAATGAAAAGAGCTGAAGAAAAGAATGTAGGTATTTTAGTTAGAGTTCCAGAGGCATCAGGAATTCTAACAGGTAAAGTTAACGCAGAAACTAAATTTGGTGAAAATGATCACAGATCAGTCAGAAAAATTGAATGGCTCAAATCAGCACTAGAAAAAGTCGAACAATTCAAACCTATTGCAGATAGAAACGGATTGAATATTACAGAATTTGCAATGAAATTTATGATGACAAAAAAAGGATTTGCAACAGTTCTCCCAACAATGATTAGTGAAGAAGAAGTTGTGAATTATGCAGAAATGTCAGATGGAAAATATATTTCTGATTCAGATATGAAAGAAATAGACGAATTGTATAACACATGGGCGCCCTATGAATTAAAAGCAACACCTCAAACAAATTAATTCATAAATGAAAAAATCAATAGATTCAAAAAAAACTTTAGAAATTATAGAAAGAATGAAAAATGCCAAAATTGGCAATTATAAAAAATGGGAATTAATGATAAAAAAAATTAGAAATAATCAAATATTGAATCCAGAAGAATTGGAATATTATTCAAATTTAACTAGAATTTATAAAAATTCAAGTGTTACTACTAGAAGTAAAATTTACCATACAAAATTATCTTCAGAAGACCAAAAACCTCCATGTAAAGAATGTGGAGATCAATCATTATACTACTGTAACATGAATGATCAATATTTTTGCAACATTCACATTGTAGGACATGATGAAAATGAAATTTAGAGGACAGCAGAGTCTTCTAGTTTAAATGAATTTTCTACAAAATATTCTACTCGAGTTTTTTTAAATTCACGAGAACTAAATAAAATACGATATTCATCCACATCAATTTGATTTTGAATAGTTTTAGCAACATCATTTGCTTCGTCATGTGTTTTACAGTGGATCATAGAAAATACATTGTATGGCCAGTCTTCATAGGTAGGACGTTCATAACAATGACTAATTTGAGGAAATGAGCCCAATGTTTCTCCAACAGATTTAATTCTATCTTGAGGAACTTTCCAAACAATCATACCATTTGCAGTAAACCCAACTTTACGATGTCTAAGAATTGCTGCAAATCTCCTCAACACACCTATAGTTTCATAATATTTCATTTTTTCAAATAACTCCTCTTCAGTAACTCCAAGATTTTTGGCAGCCTTGATAAATGGTTCATCAATTATTTCCATATCTTTTTGTAATTCACGAATAAAATTTTTGTCTTGTTCTGTTGGAATAAATTGTATATTTTTTATTTCTTTTTTCTCTTCAGTAGGTGCAATTTCACGTTTTTTTCCATCTACCATATCAAGTTTAACACCTATTTTGAAAAATTGAATTGTAGGAAGCATTCTAACTTTTTTAATTCCTGGAAGAACATTAAATTTCTCAAGTTCAGTTTTAAAATCAGTTCCAGGAGGAACAGCTAAAGTAAACCAAAGATTGAAGTTATGATCACGTTCGTAATTATGACTAACACCAGGGTGACGATTAATTTGATTTGCCACATGATTTAATTTATCAGATTCAATTTCCATAGCAACTAATGAACTAGTATAACCTAATTTTCTAGTATCAAAAATTGCACTTAATTGTCTCAAGACACCAATTTCTTTAAGATGGGTTAATTTTTCTTTGATTATTTCAGGCGTAGTATCAAATTTTTTTGCAATAGCATCAAAAGGTCGAGTGACTAATGGGAATGTCCATTGAATTTCATTAAGAAGTTCCTTATCTGAATCATCTAAAGAAGACAATATGTCAACAATTTGAGAATTCAATTAAAAATGTAACTAGTATTTCATAAAGTGAATTTTAATACATAAATAGAAATCGAGATGTTTTGGATCGATGATTATTAATCTAAATCTAGAGGGAAAAAAAGTTGTTGTAGTGGGCGGTGGAAACGAGGCAGAAAAAAGAATTAAATCGATTTTAAGAGAAAAATGTGAAATTATAGTAATCAGTGATTCTGTAAACATAGAGATTAAAAAATTAATAAAAACGAAAAAAATTCAATTAAAAAAACAAAAAATTGAGAATACAAAATTTATTTCAGAATTAAAGCCAGATATTGTAATTACAACTACAAATGATAAAAAAATCAATCAAAAAATTATCAATTTTGCTAAGAAAAAGAAAATCACAGTATACAGTGCAGATAATCCAGAAGACAGTGATTTTTCTAATGCTGCAGTAATTGATTTTGAAAAAATCATTCAAATTGGAATTTTTACAGGTGGTAAAAGTCCCGCAATGTCAAAAAAAATAAAATTAAAAGCTGAAAATGCACTCAAAAAAGTTATTTTAAAAGAAGATATTGCTCAAATTAAAATTCAAAAAAATTCACGAAAATTAGCTAAAGAGATCATCAATAATCAATTTGAACGAAAAGAGTGTCTAAACATTATCATGAATGATAATTACATTGATCAGTTAATAAAAGACGGTCAAATAAAAAAAGCTGAAAGGCGAGCCATAGAGATAATAAAAAAATGGAAATGAAACAAAACATAATCAACGCACGTGTAACATTTCGTAATTCACCAATCCATATTTTGGAACAATTTACGATCAAAGATATAGATAATGCATATCAACAATTCAAAAAATATTCTGAATTAGATGAATGTGTAATCATTCAAACATGTAATAGAATTGAATTATTTGGTAAATCAAAAAAAGATAATTCAGAAAAAATTAAAAAAACATGGGCAAGTATTGCAGGTTTAGATGAAGAAATATTTGAAGAAAATATAGAATTTGTGGAAAATCAAGATGCCATGCATCATCTCTTGAAACTGACATCAGGTTTAGATTCAATGGTATTAGGGGAAGAGCAAATTTTAGGCCAAATAAAAAATTCAATTACATCAGCTAGAGAATCAAAAGCATCAGGCCAGCATCTCAATACTTTATTTGACAAAGCAATTAGAATGGGTACAAGAATTAGAAATTCAAGCGGGATTGGAAAAGGAGGAATATCAGTTGGTTCAATGGCAGTAAAGTTAGCAGAAGAGAATATTGATGAATTAAAAACAAAACAGATTCTATTAATTGGAACAGGAGAAGTATCGACTTTAGTTGCAAAGTCATTACAAAGAAGAGGTTATGCGTTTAATGTAACAAGTAGAACCATTGGGAGGTCACAAACATTTTGTGAAACAATGGGAGGCAGTCCAATAAAATTTGAAGAGATTCTTTCAGGATTCAATAAATATGATGTAATATTCGTTGCAACAACAGCACCATATTTTCTTGTAACTCAAGAAAGAATTACAAATGCTATGAAAAATAAAAATGATGGGATGATGATACTAGATTTATCAAATCCAAGAACTGTAGATGATAAAGTGGCAACCATTAAAGGAATTAAATTAATGAATTTAGATCAAATTGCAGAAATGGTAGAAAAAAACATGAATGCCAGATTAAACAAGGTCAAAACCGTTGAAAATATAATTAGAGAGGAAGTTTCAGTATTAGAGGCTTCAATGAAAAGATTAGATGCAGAACCACTTGTTACAGATGTATTCAAAAACATAGAGAATCTTAGAGAAAAAGAATTACAGAAGGCATTACAAATGCTTGATGAAACAGACGAAAAGAAAATTAAGATAATTGAAGAACTAACAAGGGCAGTAGTAGAAAGTATAGTATCAACTCCAATGAACAATATCAGAAAGGCATCAGAACAAGGTCAACCAGATGTAATAGAATTGGCAGAAAGACTTTTTGACTATAAAAAACAAAATCAGGCTGACTAGGATTATATTTTAGCAAGAATTAATTTCAAATATGTCATTTCCAACTAAGCGTCTTAGAAGATTACGAATTTCAGAAAAAATGAGAGAATTGGTTCAAGAAACCACATTAACACCAAAAGATTTCATTTGTCCAGTATTTGTTCAAGAAGATTTGAAAACAAGAATCAAGGTTGAATCAATGTCAGAAATTGAGAGATTACCATTAGAAGAAGTGAATAAAGAAGTCAAAACAATTATTGATCTAGGAATTCCTGCAATAATGCTATTTGGAATTCCAACACAAAAGGATGATGCAGGGAGTTCAGCATTTGATGATAATGGAATTGTTCAAAAGGCTATTACTCAAATTAGAAAAGAATTTGGAGATAAAATAATAATCATGGCAGATGTTTGTCTGTGTCAATTTACATCAACTGGACATTGTGGAATCATCCAAGGAGACAAAATTGATAATGACACAAGTTTGGATACACTTGCAAAGATTGCAGTTAGTCTAGCCAAGTCGGGAGTAAATACAGTTTCACCTTCAGCAATGATGGATGGTCAAGTTGCAGCAATTAGAAAAGCTCTAGATAATGAAGGATTCACAGATGTTTCTATAATGTCACATTCAGCAAAACATCGTTCAAACTTTTACTCACCATTTAGAGATGCTGCAGAGTGTGCACCAAAATTCGGAGACAGAAAAACATACCAAGTTCCATTTACAAATGCAAGGGAAGCGATGATGGAAGTAGAAATGGACATTGATGAAGGAGTAGATATCGTCATGATAAAACCAGCATTATCATATTTGGATTTGATTGCAGAAACTAGAAAGAAATACAATGTACCTGTATCAGCATATAGTGTATCAGGAGAATATGCATTAGTTAAAGCTGCATCCCAATTAGGATATGTGAATGAAAAAGACATCACATTGGAAATACTTTATTCAATTAAAAGAGCAGGTGCAGATATGATAGTAACATATTTTGCAAAATCAGCCTCAAGATTTCTTCAAGAATCATGAGAAACGACGAACGTTTTGAAATTCAAAGAGCATTTGACTTGTTACCACATATTATAGGTGCAAGCTGGACAGCAGTATGGTTTCGAATGGAAGGAATCAAAAAACCATCAAGAGAAGAATTTAGAGAGAGAACATTAGAATATCTAAAAATGGTAGAACCGGTTTTTGAATCATACCCAAAAAATGAAGATTTTGCACATATTCGTAAATACATTGAATCTAGAAAAAAAGAAGAATATGAAAAAATTATTTCAGGAGAAAACAAAGAGATCGAGAAGAGGTATGAGAGATATGTCGATTATGGTTAAATTTCATCTTTTAATTGTTTTAGAAATATCTTCAACTCCATAGTTCGTTTCTTTGCTTCAATTTTACCAGACTTTGTATTCATCAAAGATTCTAATTTTAACAATTTATTAAAAAAATGATCAATAGTCCAAAATTTATCATTTGGATTTCTTTTTTTACAAAAAGGATCGTTAGTATTGTAAAGAGGTCTATTCAAAAAACCTCCTGTTGCAAAAACTCTTGCTATACCAATAGCACCTAAAGCATCAAGTCTATCTGCATCTTGCAAAATTTTACCTTCAAGTGTTTTAGGAACTTTGTTTTGAGAAAAACTATGATCCCGGATTGCATCAGAAACAATAATAATTTCTTCAGTAGTGAAATCAAATTTTTTTAAAATCAATTTTGATTTTTTTGCACTATCTATAGAAGATAATTTAGAACGTTTACTAGATTTAGGATATGAAACGATATCATGCAACAATGCAGCAGTAAGAACTAATTTTTGATTGGCTTTTTCTTTTTTTGTAATTTTTTTGGCATTATTGTAAACTCTTAAAACATGTTCAAAATCATGAGCAGGATCATTATTCATTATTTTAATTACTTCATTTTTAATCAAGTCAAGTGTTTTCATTTAGAATCTCCAAATTTTAGGTTTGACAAATTTAATTTTTCTTTGAGTTATCAACACTGTCCAATTAATACAGGCAAATAAAATAATTAAAGCGATACCAACTCCATCAATTAACAAAATTCCAGTTAAACGATCTTCAAATATTTCTAAAAATGGAGTTAAAACAGCATTTCCAAAATAGATCATTATGATATAAGAAATTGTTCTACCAATCCAAAATCCAATATAGATTCCAAAACTTTTTGCACGCATTAATCCATATGTAATAAATAAAATATTACTTGGAAGTGGTGTTGCTCCAAACAAAAATGATGCAATTAGATATCCGTATTTTTTTTTATTCAAATAGTCTCCAATCATATCAAGATTAGATTTTTGTTCTTCACCAACAAATTTTCGAAACAATCCACTAATTCTTTTTAGAAAAAATCTACCAATAGTTGCTCCTGTAGCACCAACTGCAGCAAGAAAAACAATATTCAAGGCAGGATCAAGAAGATAAAATGATGTCAAAACAATCCAACTTGGTGGCATCAAAATTGGGGATGCATTAACACCAATTAATATAAGAAAAATTCCAAAATATGAAAATTCTCCAAATAATTCAAAAATATCCAATTTTCTTCAGTTATCATACGAATATTTTGTTTCTAAACCCTTGGATCCACTTTTAGTCAATAAATAATTCTAAAATTTCATCATAATATCAAAAAATTACATGTTTTTAGAAACATTGATCATGTTTCACAATAAATCGGATCAATCGTGCAATATCTTTATAAGCAATTTACGAGTATTTAACCTATGTCAGAATTGGTTTGGAAGTGCTTTAGATGTAATCTATCTTTCAAAGATGATGAACTGGCAGAAATGCACAAAAGTATTTCAAATCATTCAGTGACCAAAGTAAAATCAATTGTTGCATAATTTTAAGTAAATTAGTAGTGCAGAGGGTGGGATTCGAACCCACGAACTCCTAAAAGAAGGGAT
>DASCQR010000048.1:0-19793 GCA_036013185.1 Candidatus Nitrosopumilus sp.
GAAGAAAAATTTTTACCACATCATTGATAGAAATTGGTTGAATAGAATATTTTCCAGAACCAGGAATTTTAATTGTTTTGATTTTAATCTGTTTTTTCAAAAATTTTGTAAATAAATCATCTTTTCCAACAATATATGATGGTCTAAAAATAGTGTAGTTTAAACCAGAATTTCTAATAATTTTTTCTGCTTTATATTTAGAAATAAAATAGCCTACAGAAGTTTTACTTGAAACACCAAGACCACTGTTATAGATAATTTTTTTAATTTTAGCTTTTTGAGCCAAATTCACGATATGTTTTGTAAAATCAACATTTATCATTCCATAATCAACATCTACAGTTTGTTTTCCAATTCCTACAAGATGAATTAATACATCAGAATTTTTAATTTTATTGATGATATTCTTTTCATCATAATTTTTTGAAATTATTTTAAATTCATTTTTAAACTCTTTAAAATCACTTCGTGAAATTGAAATTAAATCTATATTATTTTTAGATAAATATTTTCTAAGATTTTTTGCAACAAATCCATTTGCTCCAGTAATAACTACCTGAATACGTTTAACCATAATTATCTAAATTTACTTTTAATTTTAAATCTATTCAGAAAATTTCAAAATTGATGAAATAAGAGTTAATACTAGAAAATGAATGTAAAAAGTGTGGTAGAAGAAAAAATTGAATTAAAAACAGGATATACTACTGGAAGTTCTGCAACCGCTGCTGCAAAGGCTGCATTATTATCAATTATTAATCAAAAAAAAATTCAGAATGTAGATATTATATTACCCAGAAGATCTTTTATTCAAATTCCAATAGAATCTTGTAAATTTGAAAAGGAAAAAGCAAAGTGTTCGGTTATAAAAAATGGGGGAGATGATCCAGATGTTACTCATGGTGCTGAAATAATTGTGGAATTATCATTTACAGAAAAAATAAATGAAATTGATATTGATGGGGGAGATGGTGTTGGAATTGTTACAAAACCAGGTTTAGGATTAGAAATAGGAAAACCAGCAATTAATCCCGTACCTAAAAAAATGATTAATGAAAATTTAAGAGAAACCGGAAAAGACATTCTTGAGAAAAAAGGAATTAAAGTTGTAATTTCAGTTCCAAAAGGAAAAGAATTGGGACCAAAAACTGATAATCCAAGAATAGGAATTAAAGATGGAATTTCAATTTTAGGAACTAGTGGAATTGTGATTCCATTTTCTACAGCATCATATGCAGCAGCAATTAGACAAAATTTGGATGTTGCGATTGCAGCAGGAGACGAAACAGTTGTGTTAACAACAGGTGGGAGAAGTGAAGAATTTGCAAAAAAAATTGTTGATTTACCAGTTCATTGTTTTGTACAAATGGGAGATTTTTCAGGATATACAATACAACAATGTGGTAGAAAAAATATCAAGAAAGCATATGTAGTTGGATTTATTGGAAAACTTGCAAAAATGGCTACAGGAGTTAAACAAACACATGTCAAAGGATCAAAAGTCGATATGAAGTTTTTATCAGAGTTAGCAAAAAAAGCAAATGCAAGTGAAAAAGTTATTGAGAGTGTTAAAAAAGCAAATACAGCAAGACATGTTTCAGAAATAATTAAAGAAAATAATATTTCTGGATTTTTTGAAGAAATTTGTCATGAAACCTACAAGCATATGAGAAAACATTCTGAAGAAAAAGTTCCAATAGATGTGATATTGTTTGATTTTGAAGGACAAATACTTGCTAGAGAATCATAAGAGTAAGGTATTTTATTAAAGTTAGAAAATTTTGATTATGGAAAATATATCAGTTCTTGCAATTACTAAAAATGGTATTGGTATTGGAGAAAAATTAAAAAATTTCTACCCCAATTGGGAAATTTTTGCGCCTGAAAAATTGTCCAATGAAAATAATGGAATTACATGGTATTCTGAGCCTACAGTAGATAAAATTGCTGAACTTTTTAAAAATTCTAATGCGTTGATTTGTCTTTTTTCTTTAGGTGCAGTAATTAGATTAATTTCTCCATATTTGAAAGATAAGAAAACTGATCCTGCAGTAATTGTTATTGATGATAAGACAAATTTTGTGATTAGTGTATTATCAGGACATATTGGTGGAGCAAATGAACTAACCAAAAAAATTTCTGTAAAATTAAATGCAATACCTGTAATTACAACTGCTGCAGATGTAAATGAAACAATTTCAGTTGATTTAGTAGGTAGAGAATTTGGTTGGAAAATTGATAATGAATCAACAGTAACTAAAATTAGTGCACATATGGTAAATGCAGAGCCTATTGGTGTTTTTCAACAAACAGGAAATAAAAAATGGTATAAAGAATTACCAAAAAATGTAATAATTTATGACACTTTAGAAGAATTAAAAAAATCAAATTCCAAAGCACATCTTATAATTTCAGATGAAATTATTGATAATGAATTATCTCAAGAATCTGTAATTTATCGTCCTCAAAGTTTAGTTGTTGGAATAGGATTACATTGGGATACAAAAAAAGATACTATCAAAGAAGGTATAGAATATTGTTTAGAGAAATTTAATTTAAGTTCAAAATCTATTACAAAATTAGTTTCAATTAAAAAACCTGAAGATGTTATAGGATTAATTGAATTGGGAAAAGAAATGCAAATACCTGTAGAGTATGTCGATAGAAAAGAACTTGCAGAGATAATTACTCCAAATCCTTCTAATACAGTAAAAACATTTGAAGGAACATCAAGTGTTTCTGAGGCTGCAGCAATTAAAGTGTCAAATGGAGAATTAATCGTAGAAAAGCAAAAATTCCCACCAAATTTAACAGTGGCAATAGCGAGAAAAATAGAATGAAACGAGGATTATTACTAATTGATAGAGGAAGTAAACAAAGAGAGGCATCAGAAGAATTAGAGACAATATGTGATGGAATAAAATCTAAAGGTGACTATGACTTTGTTGATTTTTGCTTCTTAGAAGTTGAACCACCATTTATTGAAGATGGAATTGAGAAATGCCTGAAACAAGATCTTGATTCACTTACAATCATTCCATATTTTCTATATCCTGGGAAAAAAGTTAAAAATGCAGTTTCAGATGTAATGAAACTTCAAAAGGATTCAAAAATCAAATTTCTTGTTACAAAACCAATGACGATGCATAAAATTTTAGTAGAAATAGTTCAAAGTAGAGTGAAATCAGTATTAAAAGAAAATCAGATTACTCTTGATGAAAAAGATGTAGATGTAATGATAATTGGTCATGGAAGTTTAGATCCAAATGCACAAAGATCATTAGATTACATTGTTAATGAATTAAAAGATAATTACAGAAATGTTAGTAGATCATGGTTAGAAATAGAACAACCAGATATTTTTGAAGGAATTAAAAATTGTGAAAAAAATAATCCAAATGTTTTAGTTAATGTATTTTATTTTCTTCATGAAGGAGCACATGTTAAAACAGATATCAATAATGATTTAATACCAGCATTGGAAAACTCAAAAATCAAAAAAAGCTATATTACAAAACATATCGGAACAGATCAAAAGATGATAGATTTGATATTAGAAAGGGCGAAAGAGGTAGAAAATGCAAACTAAGAAAGGTCAATCTATTGAAGATGCAAGTATGAAAATGATTGAAGATGAAATTGGATCACATGAATATAATGAAAAAGAATGGCCGATTGTAAGAAGAATTATTCATTCTACTGCTGATTTTGATTTTGCTGACAAAAATAGGCTCATTTTTCAAAAAAATGCTATAGAGAGTGGCATGAATGCTCTAAAAAATGGATGTAGTATTGTAGTTGATGTTAATGGAGTAATTGGTGGTCTCAATAAACAGAATCCAAAAGATTTTGGTAATGAAATAATTTGCAATATATCTAAACCAGAAATAATGCAACAAGCTAAAGATGAAGGGAAAACACGTTCTCAAGTTTCAATGAGAATTGCTAAAAATGATATAGATGGAGGAATAGTTGCTATAGGTAATGCACCAACTGCATTAATGGAAGTAATTGAAATGGTTAAAGAAGGAATAGTAAAACCAGCGTTAATCATAGGAATTCCAGTTGGATTCATTTGTGCGCCTGAATCTAAAGAAGAATTATCAAAATTAGAGGGAACTCCATTTATTACAAATTTGGGGAGAAAAGGTGGAAGTTCATCAGCTTCAGCAATAATTAATGCAATTTTTAAATTAATTAGATCTGAATTATCTAATTAATTATCACTAGAATTAAAATTATGATGATTTTTAATAAAATGGATTTTATTATATTGTAAATAAAGAATAGGAATTATAGAGTCCTCCTAGCTTTTGCCCAAATGGAGGTTTCCAATTTTTTTATTTGATCTCTATTTACGTGACTCGATTAAACAATTTTTCACAAAAATTTTGGCATAATTTGAACTATCAAAGTAAAGATGACCGTATGAAGCAAGTGTGTTATTTTGAATTATGCCATCTTGGTGATTTTTTATTCCTTCACCAATTTCCAAATTAAAAGCAAATTTTGAATCAGATGCTACTGATTCTAATTGAGAATAATGGAATTCATGACCTCTAAATCCATGTAATGTATTAGATAAAATATTTTTGTTGGATAATTTTCCTTTTGTGTAATTTAGCCTCATTTTTTTTGTCATAATTGTTTCTGCATCAAACAAACCAACCATTTTGTATTTTTTTTCTTTATTAGTAATAGATTTTGTTAGATACATCAATCCACCACATTCTGCATAAATAGGAAAATTATTTTCAGATAATTTTTTTATTGATTTTTTCATGGTTTGATTTTTCGATAAATGATCTCCTAAAATCTCAGGAAAACCTCCACCAATGTATAATCCATCACATTTTGGAATTTTTTTATTTTTTATAGGACTAAAGAAAGTTAGTAATGCGCCTTGACGTCTTAAAGAATTTAAATTATCATCATAGTAAAAATTAAAAGAATTATCTAAAGCAATCGCAATTTTTACTTTATTTTTTTTAACAATTCTTTTATGATTTTTAGGAATAGGAATTGGATTTTTAAGAATTTTTATAATTTCATCGACATTTAGAGATTCTGAAATAATTTTTGAAATATTTTCTAATTTATTTTTTAAAATTTTATTATTATATGTAGAAATTAATCCTAGATGTCTTGATTCTAAATTTAAAATAGGATTTTTTGGAATAATTCCAATAATAGGTAATTTTGTTTTTTCTAAAGCATCTCTACAAAGAATTTCGTGTTTTTTACTTCCAATTTTATTTAAAATGATTCCCACAATTCTAGAATTTTTATGAAATTTTTGAAATCCTAAAGCAGTTGCACCAATTGAACGAGCAGTTTTACTTGCATCTAATATTAGAATTACAGGAGATTTAATTATGGATGCAACATGATGAGTGCTTGCATGATTAGAATTTCCCTCAAATCCATCATAATATCCCATTACACCTTCAATAATTGATATATCAGAATTTGAATGAGATACAAAACTGTCTAAAACTTGTTTTTTACCCATTAACCATACATCAAGATTGTATGTTTCATTTTTTGAAATAGTTGACAAATAACTGGGATCAATATAATCCGGACCTACTTTGAAAGGTTGTACTGAAAAACCTCTTTTTTGTAAAGCATAAATTATTGAACATGTGATCGATGTTTTTCCAACTCCGCTAGTTGCTCCTGCTAAAACAATTCTTGGTATTTTCAATGTATGTGTAGAATTTTTTTTTTATTTAAATTAATACCTTCTAAAAATAACGAATGTTTTTACTGATAAAAATTAACAGGTAATTATGAAAGATGATGGTTTAACTATTGTTTATACAGGAAAAGGTAAAGGTAAAACAACTGCTGCGTTAGGAATTGCATTAAGAGCTACTGGATATAAAAAGAAAATATGTATGATTCAATTTATCAAAGGTTCATGGCATTATGGTGAAATGGATTCATCAAAAAGATTAGAACCAGAATTTGAAATGATTGCAATAGGTAAGGGATTTGTTGGAATCATAGACGATAAAAGTCCAAAAACAGATCATCAAAAAATTGCAAAAGAAGCCATAAGAATTAGTAATGAAAAAATTCAATCAGGAAAATACGACATAATAATTTTAGATGAAATAAATTATGCAGTAAATCTTAATTTAATTTCTCTTGCTGATGTTTTAGAATTAATAAAATCAAAACCACGAAATGTAGATCTAGTATTAACAGGTAATTATGCTAAAGAAGAAGTTATTGAGGCTGCAGATTTAGTAACAGAAATGAAAGAAATTAAACATCCATTTCAACATGGTATAAAAGCAAAAAAAGGGATTGACTTCTAACGAGCAACATTAATTTACAGATTGGAAAGTTTTAGAAGAATTGTCTACTGAAATTCAAGAAATGCCAGAACAGGGTGAAATCATTCTAGCCACAGTTACTAAAGTAATGGATCATGGTGCATATGTCACATTAGATGAATATGATGGCATTCAAGGATTTTTACATATATCAGAGATTGCACCTGGTTGGATTAGATCAGTTAATCGATTTGTAAAAGATGGAGAAAAGAAGGTCTTACTTGTAAAAAAAGTGAAAGCTGGCGACATAGATTTGTCATTAAAGCAGGTATCTAAAGATCAAAAAAAACAGAAATTAAAAGAAGTTAAAAAATTTGAAAAAGGAAAAACATTGTTACAAAATGTACAAGACAAAGCAAAATTATCTGATGAAGAAATTGAAAAAATTGAAGATAAAATTTATACAAAATTTGATTCAGTTTATGATGCATTTATGGAAATTGCAAGAAATGGTATTACTACAATTAAAGAGCTTAAACTAACAAAGAAAACTGCAACTGCAATAGAAGAAATTTGTTCAAAAATTAAACTTCCTTCAGTAGAAATTAGAGGAATTATGGAAATAACAAATAACAAGTCTGATGGTGTAGAAATTATCAAAAAAACATTGTTAGATGCAATAAAAAAAGATTCAACATTAGATATTACATATCTAGGTGCACCAAAATATAGAATATCAATTACATCTGAAGATTTTAAATCTGCTGAAAAATCACTAAAACCAATTATTCAAGAAATACAAACTAACATAGAAAAGAAAAAAGGTTTTTTCAAATTTACAAGAGAAGATTCAAAGAAAACAAGAGAAAATTAAAATGAGATTTCAATTAAGAAAATGCTCAAAGTGTAGTCATTATACATTAAAGGACAGATGTCCCAGATGTAATGAGGATACAAAATCAGTGCATCCGGCTAAATTTTCACCAGATGATAAATACATGAGATATAGATTAGCAGAAAGATATTCCTAAAAAATAAAGTTAAGGTGAGAAAGTTCCAGTTAATTTTGCTTCTGCAATAATATGACCTTTCATTGCAGCCTCTAATTCTTGTTTAGAATAACCTTTTTTCAATTCAGGTGTAGTTTCAAGGGCATATGCCTTGAAGATGTACGTATGTCGACCATTAGGTGGTGCAGGTCCACCATATCCAAGTTCACCAAAATCATTTAGACCTTTACCAAAACTTACACCAAAATCACTATTAGGAAATTCTGGAACATTATGATCATATACTAACCAATGGACCCAAACTTTTCCAACTGCAGCCATTGCATCTGGATCATCCATAATTAATGCAATAGTCATAGTATTTTCTGGAACGTTATGAGCTTGGATATGTGGTTGTTTATTTTCAAATTTATAACCAAATTTTTTTGGAATCTCTTCACCATCTTTAAAATCTCCACTAGTTATAGAGAATTCAGACATACATATGCAATTAATCATTTTTAAAATAAAGTTTTCTAACTTTCAAGCACTATCTTATCATTATGAATTGATAAAATAGAACTATCAAGTTTTTTGATTTTATTTTTAAGTGTTTTATCCATTGTTCCAATTATACTTCGATTATTTTTTACATAATTGATTAATTCTTGATCTGCATAAGTTCCATTTATTGCAATAATTTTAAAGTTTTTAATAAAATTTAAAGTTCTAGTTATTTCTTGATTTTTTTCTGGAATTTGTTGTAATTTGGTTAATTCATTTTTAACAACTTCTGGAACAATAAAAGTAATTGATCCTATTTCCATTTCTAAATTATCAATATTTTTGATTCTTCTAGTTGCTAAATGAATTAAAAAATTGGTGTCACAGAGTACTTCAACCAACTATACCTGCACCAATTAATCTCCATCTTTCAGCAATTCTTCTACTTATTGCCACATGTCCATTTTCAAAGATGCAAGCAGGTCGTCTAAGTTCAATTTCTATTTTAGTTGATTTTACTTTTGTAACTTTGCCTAATACAGGAGCAGTTCCAATGTTTAATCGAAGTAATTCACCATTTTGAATAGGATTTACTTTGATATCTTCAGTAGTACCTACAGCTGAATCAAATAAATTTACATCAAGTTTTAACATTGTAGAATTTTCAGGAAGTGTTCCTGGTTTTCCAATTACTGAACCAATGAATGAATCACTTCTAGTCATAGATGGATCTAATTTTGTACCAATTGCAACTAAACCTCCAGGTTTTACAGATTCAACAATTCCTGCAGCAGTTCCTAATGAAGTAATTTCTGTTTGAATAGGTTCATAAGATTTCTTTTTTTCATTAATTAAACCCGGTTTAATTTCAATTTCATCGCCAACATTAAAAATTCCTTGAGTCAAACTACCACCAATAACACCTCCTTTGATATCTTTCAATTTGATACCTGGTTTATTTACATCAAAAGAACGTAAAACATGCATTACAGGATCAGCTTTTTCATCTCGTTCAGGTGTCTTAATTGTAGATTCTATCGCACCAATTAATGCGTCAAGGTTTAACCCAGATTGAGCAGAGATTGGGATAATAGATGATTTTGCTGCATTTGTTCCTTTTACAAATTTTGTAATATCTTTATAATTTTCCAATATTTTTTCATAAGAAAGTAAATCAACTTTATTTTGAAGTACAACAATTTGTTGTATCCCAAGAGTTTGAAGAGCTAAAAGATGTTCTTTTGTTTGTGGTTTAGGGACTTTTTCATTTGCTGCAACTAATAACAATGCACCATCCATTAAAGCAGAACCTGAGAGCATGTTTGCCATTAGACTTTCGTGTCCAGGACTATCTACAAAACTTACAACTCTAGATAACTCACTTTCATCTCCACAATTATTGCATTTTGGAGTTGTAGAATATCCTAAAGGTTCTTCACATTTTTTACATTTGTAAAAAGCAGCATCAGAATAACCTACACGTATAGTAATTCCACGTTTTAATTCCTGACTATGAACACTTGTCCAAGAACCTGTTAGTGCTTGAATTAAACTAGTTTTTCCATGATCTACATGTCCAGCAGTTCCAATGTTGATGCATGGTTGATAACCATATTTTTTGATGTACCAATCAGGAAGTGTGTCTCGCCAGTGCATGAGTCAAAATACAGAATCGGTATATGTTAAGTTATTCTTTCTTATCTTCAGCTTTTTCAGTTGCTTCTTCAGCAGGTGCTTCAACAGGTAATTCTCCATCAAATTTACAATTAATTTGATAAATTTCTTCAGAGATTGTACTTCCACGAATTAATTTTCTAACTCTATCACCATGTTCTGCATCTTGCAAACCGACTCCTTTAGAAAGTAAAACACGTTTTCTTGCAGAACCATGAACATCATCTCTCATTGGAACTCCAGATTTATCACTACCTCCAGTGAGTTTTAATTTTCCATTAAGACCAACAACAGTAGCATCTGTTTCATTACCTAATTGTAATCCCAATAATGGATTTGCATCACTATCTTTGAGTTCCTTAGATAGAGATTTTCCTTTGATATCTGAGATTGTAAGCTTAAAGTTTGCCAAGTATTCCAAAAAAAAGTTGAAGTACTAATTAACCTTTGGACATTATTTTTAAATCAAGATTTTCATTAATAGTCATGGAAGAAGAGATAACATGTCCAAGATGTGAAAATAAAATGGAAAGCATTCAAGCATGTCATATGTTTTGTCCAAATTGTGGTGCTCATTTAGATTGTTCAGATAAGGGAAATTATTGGTAATTACATTCCTGGTCGATCTGGAATATAATCAGATGTCATATTGATTGCGTGATCCTTCATTATTTCAAGATAAGTATCATAATCTACTTCAAAATTACAATGAGGACATTTTACACGAGTAACATCATCATCTAAAACTGCAACTCTTTCACATTCGGGACATTTTGCATCCATGTATTACATTTGAATTGAAGATATTTAATAATATTTGAAATACAATCTTTTGAGCGGAATTAGTTTAGTCTGGTATGACGTCAGCTTCCCAAGCTGAAGGTCACGGGTTCAAATCCCGTATTCCGCATTAAATTTCTCTAATTGCTTGTTCTATAATTCCTCTATCAGGTGCTTTTGGAAAATATTTCAAATATGATTTAAGATCCTCTTTAGCATCAGAATTTTTATTTAATTTCTCTCGGATATAAGCACGATTTTTATATATTTTTGCAGATCTTTTTGGATTAATTTCAATAGCTTTTGTGTAAGAATTTTCTGCTTTTTCAAATTGATTAGTTTTCAAATAAAAATTACCTAATCCATTAAAAGTCAAATATGATCTAGGATTAATTTTTAAACTTTTTTCATAAAATGAAATACATTCAGGCAAATTTTGTTGATTTAGCATTGTACCGTATAATCGTAAGGCCACTGAATTATTCGAATCAAGTTCTATTGATTTTTTTAATGATAAAACTGCATCAGTAGAATTTTGTAAAATATTTAATTTTTCAGAATCAAAACATAAACGATTGGATTTATCATGAAAATCGTTTTCTAAAGAAATTTTAGATAAAATATCTGGTGGTGAAATAATTATCATTATTCTTCCATCCTCAGACCATTCCCTATCAAAAATATCTTGTGGAATTGCTCCTTCTTGTTGTTCTCCTTCTAAATTACCTTTTTGAATATAATGAAGAATTGTTTTTTCATCCTCATTGTAACCAGTGATTACTGAAGCGTGTTGTGTAATTTCAGGAATTCCAGGAAGAATCACAATTGGCGGTATGCCTGAATTAATAATTTTTTTTAATTCAATTAAGGAAGAATGAACAATTTTGCATAATAATCCATGTCTTTCTGCAAGTTCAATTCCTTCAATAATTATACTTCCATTAAAATCAGAATATTTTTTAGCAGACTCTATTGCTTCTGCCATAGGTAATTCAATATTCCAATATCTAGAAACAACATTGATTGGTAAAGGAAGGCAAATATTTTCTTCTTCAACTAAAGGTAAAAGTAATTGATGATCATCCTGATCCATAAGATGAAGGATTTTTGCGAGTTATTAATATCAATCATAAAGAACAAAAATTTTCAATTAGATTATTTCCATCCAAACTCATTTCTGGATGAAATTGAGTACCAAAAATTAGTTTTTCGTCATATTGAATAATTTCATACTTGCAATTAATTGATTTTCCAATTGGAATCAATATTTGTGGTAATGTTGAAATTTCAAAGGCGTGACTTTCAAATACATTCATTGAATTTTTTATTAATAAATTATCTCTAAAAATTTCAATTTTTTCAGTTCCCTTTTGAATTGAATCTGATTTTCTGATAGAACCTCCTAATGTAAGAGCTAATATTTCTGCACCATAACAGATTCCAAGTAATTTTTTATTATTGTTAATGGAAAATTTTATGATCTTTGAATTTATTTCATTTGTTTTTTTATTATTTTTTTTTCTACCTGATAAAATAATTGATTCGTATTTTCCTAATGAATCTAATTCTATAAAATCTGGGGAAAATTTTTCAAAGAAAATTTGTTTTTGGTTCAAAAAATCAGTTAATTGTTTTGTATAGATAGATCCGTTATCAACAACAAGAAGCAATTAGTTGCCAACCTCAATTGAGACATAATGTATCTCAGGTAATCCATCTTTTACATATACAGTTCCAATATTGAGAATGGTGTCTTCCTCCCACATGAATATTCTATCACTGCGAGGCATTACAAAGTCATCTATGAATTTAGATAAGAATTCCTCTGTATCAGCACGGTCATCCTCAGTAAAGAAGAATAATTCACCTTCATTAAATGATAATGGAATTTGAATTGATGTTGGCTCAGCAATTACAATTTCATTGTTTTCAAATACAGATTTTATGATCTCAATTCTATCAGATTTTAGTAATTCAACGTAATCATCATCAGCAGTTGTTGTAGTTGATGCTACACCAGATACTTTTTTCAAGTATTGTTCAAATGCTTCTTCTTGAGTATCACCTAATCCTACAAAATATTCTCCATTAAATGCTGCACCAACTGCCGCAATTGTACCTAATTGTGCAACTACACCACCAGCTCCTGCAGTATAAACAGGAATAAAGTATACATCATGATCACCTACACGATACAAAATATTATCACCAATTCTTGGATTTCTCAATAATGTTTTTAATTGAGCAAATTCAGGATCTCTATCAAGAGCTTCCCTTACTGCAGTAGGACCAATCAATTTAGTTTCAGAATCTAACGGTATTTCATAAAATTGTAAATTACCTAGATTTGCAAGATCATTTTCAACAACCATATAGCCTGCAAGATTTCTTCCTTGTGATCCTTTTAATTCCAATGAAAGTAATCCCAAAAATGATGTTTGCTCAAATCCAGGAGGTTTTGCCTCAACATAATAGGTATCAAGTCCTCGAGGAATTTCATAAAATTCATTTGCTTGAATAAATGTTTCAACATTAGTTACATGGTAAATATTGTACATCTCTGTTTTCCAATTAAATAATTCAACTGGATATCTGATTTGTTCCTCTAACCAAGTTGGCATTGGCTGGAATTGTTCAGAATATTGACTAGCAAACATTTCTGAAAAGAAATCATCGCCAGTTTTCAATAATTGAATGTCTCCATTATAGGAATCAACTAGTGCATAACCTACTAAACGTAAGTATGGATTCCCAACTGACCAAGGAACATCACGAGTATCAAATCCAATAATTAATGGAATTAACCAATAAGAATTTTCACCATCAGTTACAGGTAATGAATCCAATTCTTTACCAAACAAATCATACAAAAAGTATGGATACAATGTTTCCATTCTATCATGGACATCTTTGTATCTCATTATGTGAACAGATTCACCTGGGAATGAAAGCAAAAAGTTTGGTTCGAATATCCAACTTAGTGGTGGTGGAACATCCAAACCACCAACTCCTGAATAAGATACTCCTCCTAATTCGGCACTTGTATCTCCTCTTCCAGTTGGATAACCAGACCATGTTTGTTCAAATAGACCACCTTCACCATAGTAAATTTCTCTTTGTTTGAAAAAGTCTCCACTATCAACAATCTGACCATCAGTTGCTTCTAAAGTTAAAAATCCTTCTGGAACATGAGTATAAACAAGATGTTCATTGTACCATCTATTATCAAGACTAACTGAAGTTGGTAAAATTGGTTTCATTGAAGCAGTCCAATACAAAGTATTGTTAAATCTAAGAATATCATTATCTTCAAAATCAACATATGGAATTAAGCCTATTTCAGGTTTTAATTTGGCAAATGCAGCTTCCCAATCCCAAACTCGAATTACATCTAGTACGTCGCTATTTTGTTTAACATAATTTTTGATATTATTTGAAGAAACTGATGTAAGCTGAACATCATGAATATTTTCTTTAACATCATTTAATTCTCCTAGATATCTATTAACACCAATTTGTTGAGCAGTATATGGTCCTAAAAATTCAATTTTCTTAGCATCAGCAATACTATTGTTTACTGCAACAGAACCACCAACTATCAATCCTATTAGAAGAATTGTTGCAAATCTAATAATTACATCACGCTTAAACATATGAGTTAACACACGTGCTCGAATTCTATCAATAATTGAAAATGCAATTAAAGCTGCACCAATTACAAGTGTTCCACCTATCACGTATCTTGTATTATAATCAATTTGATCAGTAAAGAAAAGATTAATTCCAACCCACAAAATTGCAATTCCAAAAATTCCTTCAATAGTAGAAACGTAATTTAGATAACGTGGTTTTCCTTCTTTAGAGTCTTTCAAATAACCTGTAACTACATCAATAATTCTATGAATACCAACAAACAAAACTAAACGTAAACCAATTGCAGCAAGAATTGGTGGAATTAGTATTACTAACGCAGGTATCATTGGAACAACTTGTTCAGATGCATAGTTTGGATTAGTTTCAGGAGTAACAAATGGTAAAGAAAATAATTTTGGTAAATTTTCAATACCTAAACTATTTCCATCAATAAATGACATTGCTGCAAAACCAAACATGATATTTGCAAAAAATGCACCAAATAAGAGAATCTTAGTGATTTGCCAAAGAACAAATTGTGGAGAAGATAATTTGTAATCTCTAAAACTTTGAAGATCTAATGAAGTAGATTGTTGAGGACCTCTAGCAATGAATCCAATTACAGAATTTATACCATACCAGAAAATTGAAGATCGACTAGAAATATTTACACGAATTAAAGCAATTGCAGATAAAATTAAAGTTGAAAGAAGTGTGTAGTAGAGAGGTTTAGTGAATTGTTCTCCAAATTCAGTAAAATTCATTGATAAAATAACTGCCTGATTTCCAACCATAGTAAAAATTACAATTCCAATAATTGCAATTACGGCTAATCTGATGAATTTTCCAGTATCAGGTGGGGGAGTCTGCTTGTCAGTAGAGGCGCTATACAAAATCATATTTTGTCATGATTCACTAAATTAAAGCCTTACCAGCAAAATTACGCAATTGTTGCTAATTTTTTACAGATCATGTAGGCTGCAGCATATGTTGGGATAGAAATTTTTTGGTTTACGTATGGACCAAATTTTTTATTTTTTAATTTAAATTCAATTGGACAATTAGCTAATACTTCAACATAATCATCATTAAGGAAACATGCATCAACATATGGATCAAATTTTGTTATATCAGTACAAAGTAATTTTGTAAGGCCACTCTTACTGTTAATAGAACCAGGCAATCTAAAAATTCTATGAATATCCATAGTAACATTAGGATCAATTTTGACACCAATTTTTTCTGAAATTTCATTAAGTGTTTTTTGGAAAGATGAGTAACCATTAGTCAATAATTCTGAAATAATTTTTGAGCGTTTTGATTTAGAACCAAAAACTTGTTTTGAAAATCTTCCATTCCAACCTTTTTCATCAAAATTTGGAAATAATGATCTATTAGGTTTGAATTTTTTCATTCCAAATGTTTCAGGAATAGCACCATTAAACATAATATAATCAACAAGTTCAGATCTTTCTTTTGAACCTAATTGTTGAAATTGTGAATTAAAAACATAAACATGAAATCCTTCGTTGCCTGAAAAATAAACATGAATGTTTTTTTCATCAATACCCAAATCATTTATTAAAATATTAGATAATTTTTGAACTTCAATTTTTGATGCATCAATACAATTTTTACAAGGTAAAGATTTTTTTTCTAATTTACTTGAATTACATTTAAAACATTGATTACTATCTTTTGAAATTTCATTACATTGATTACAAATCGATAAAGTATGATTTTTTCTGCAAGATAAATTAAGATCTTTAGCATCGATATCAAAAATTAAATCAGCTTCTTTCCAATCCTTTTCACTCATTGGAGAATTTGGAAATGTGTAATATGCATTTGAGCAATAAACATCAGATGGAGTATTTTGCATAAATAGTAAATGTAATTCTTTATCATCTTTTAATGAAATATGTCTATTGAAAAATCCAGAATTGAATTTTTGATAGCCAAATTCTCTTTCAGATGTACGTTGAGGAGTAGAAATAAGATCAAAATGATTGAAATAATATTTTTTAAATGAATTTTCTAAAAATTTTACATCAGTTTCATTCATTATTTTCTCTTTTTTCCAAATTGTGAAGGATTTATGATGTTATCACATTCTTTTGTAATAAAACAGAGATCCTGTGTTTTTAATTTTTCACATGAAGGACAAGCGTATTTTGTTGTACTGCCTGAAGTTCCAGCAAGATGATTAAGTTGGTAAAGTGTTACTCGAGAATTATAGTCAGGAGCATTTTTGAATAATGGTGCAATTTGTTGGACTGTTTGTCCTCTTGATAAAAGAAAAGTTGCAAGCATGAATCTTCCAGAATGTGGAAGATTTTCACCTTTTTCTAAAATATCAATAGCATGTTTTATGCATGGAGGATATTCACCAGTAGTTATAGTGTAAGTTGGTGTAAGTTTTTTAGAAATTGAAATTAATTCATCTACAATACTTTCTAATCCAGGAATCATAGAGGGTTTTGGAGCATTAGTAATTTTTGAACTGATATAATTTCCTAATTCTTTTCGAATTAATCTAACTGTTTTATCAGGAGTAAGGAATACTTTTCCATTTTCAACATGCCTATTGATTAATTTCCATTCACGTTCATGAAAAGTAACAGAATGTTTCAGATAATCAGATACTGGCATCACAAAAAAATCATTTTCTTTAATAATTTCAATATTGAATAAATCAAAAATTATTCTAATTGCTAAATCTATTTTTGATTTGTTTGATGCATTCCCTAAATCTTTTTCTAAATAATTTTCTGCTCTTCGAGCTTCAGCTAAAGCAAATCTTTTAACAAGTGTAGACATTCCAGTTAATTTTATTAGTATTATTGCTAAAAGAAAAGAAAAAACTTCTCTCTCTAAAACATAATCTTTTGATGCTTGACCATCAATCAAATCAGATTTATAGACTTCACCAGCAGCAGCAACTTTAATTCTATGCAATGCCTTTTCAACAGATAATTTTAAGACTGGATCATTGCCAAATTGTGTTAAAGAAAAGCCTTTATCCTTCAAATATTCTCCAGCATCAGCCAAAAATGGATATTTTGCTTTTTCATCTTGCCCTAAGACTAGCATAATAGTCAATCAAATAATTTACATAAAAATCTGATTCTCAATATTTGAACGGTGGTTTAAATTATGTTTTAAAAAATTAGTCAAATATGCAAATAGGTTGTCATGTCTCAATTTCAGGTTCAATTGATAAATCAGTGGATAATGCCGTTAAAAGAGATTGTTCAGCATTTCAAATATTTACAAGAAATCCAAGAGGATGGCACGCAAAAGATCTTACAAAAGAAGATATTGATAATTTCAAATCAAAATTGAAAGCAAGTAAAATTGATAGATTTGCAACTTGTGCGCATATGCCATATTTACCAAATTTAGCAACACCAAAAAATGATGGGTTTGAAAAATCAGTTGAAACATTGATTGATGAAGTCGAAAGATGTGCACAATTAGGAATACCGTATTTAGTTACACATCTAGGTAGTCATTTAGGAACTGGCGAAGAAGCAGGAATTAAAAAATTAGTTGAAGGATTAACAAAAGCTGGTAAAACAAAAAACGATGTCATGATATTGTTAGAAAATACTGCTGGTCAGAAAAATTCTGTTGGTTCAGATTTTCAACAACTTGGTGAAATTTTTGAACAATTAAAACCTTCTAAAAAATTTGGCGTTTGTCTTGATACATGTCATGCTTTTGTTGCAGGATATGATTTACGAACAACAAAAAAAGTAGATGAAACTTTTAAAGAATTTGATAAGCATGTTGGAATTGAAAATTTGAAAATTCTTCATCTAAATGATGCTAGAGGGGAAATTGGATGTAATCTTGATAGACATTATCATTTAGGATTAGGTGGTATTGGAGAAGAAGGAATAAAATCAGTTATTAAATTTGTAAATAAGAAAAAAATTCCTATAATTTTAGAAACTCCAATTGATGATGATAGAAATGATTTTGAAAATGTAAAGATAGCAAAAGGATATGCATAGAAATGTATACAATGTTGATGAGATTAAATTATGAATTATGAAGAAGTAATGAAACTAGCACTTGAACGAGGATTTTATTTTCCTAGTTGTGAAGTTTACTCAGATGCAAATGCTGGTTTTTGGGAATATGGACCATCAGGTGTTAGTTTAAAAAATAAATTTTTAGAATTATGGAGAAGAGAGTTAATTAGAAGAGATGGAATGATGGAAATAGATGGTTCACAAATCATGTCAAAATCAGTATTTGAAGCATCAGGTCATTTAGGAAATTTTGCAGATCCAATAATAAAGTGTACAAAATGTAATTCAACATTTAGAGCAGATAGAACTATCGCTGAAATTGCAGATATTGAAATTCCTGAAAGTACAGATTTGATTGAATTTGATAATGTAATTAAAGAAAAGAAAATACAATGTCCAAAATGTAAAGGTGATTTTAGTGCAACAAAGAAATTCAATATGATGTTTAAAGTTGGTATTGGTCCTCAAGAAGAAGAAGCATATCTCAGACCTGAAACATGTCAATCAATATTTGTCGATTTCCCTAGACTTTTCAAAACTATGAGGGGGAAACTTCCACTAGGAATTGCTCAAGTAGGCAAAAGCTTTAGAAATGAAATAGCACCAAGACAAAGTTTACTTCGTCTTAGAGAATTTTATCAAGCAGAAATTGAAATTTTTTGTAATCCTGGAAAATTAGATGAAGTTGAAAAGTTTACAGAAATAGAAAATACTGTAATTAGAATACAAACAGATGCTGAACCAAAAACAATGACCTGTAAGGAAGCATTAGAATCAGGAACAATTCCAAATAAATTTGTGGCGTATTATTTAGGCATTTTAACAGAATTTTATGAAAAAACAGGAATTGATGTTTCAAAAAGTAGATTTAGAAAATTAGGAGATAAAGAAAAGGCATTTTATGCAGAAGTTGCATTTGATTTCGAAGTTGAAACTACAATTGGTTGGCTTGAACTTGTAGCATGTAATTATAGGTCAGATTATGATTTATCTAGTCATGCAAAAATGAGCAAAGAAAAATTTGAAGTGATGGATAATGATGAAAAAATTTTACCACATGTATTTGAAATTTCTATGGGAATTGATAGAAGTTTGTATACAATTTTAGAGCATTCATTAAAAGATGATAAAGACCATGAAAGAATGGTTTTATCATTAAAACCATATTTGTCTCCAGTTCATGTTGGAATTTTATCATTAGTCAAAAAAGATGGATTGAAAGAGAAAACTGATGAAATTTTTCTTAATATTAAAAGAAAATGTGATGCATTTTTAGATCATTCAGGTGCAATTGGTAGAAGATATAGAAGATTAGATGAAATTGGTGCACCATTTGCAATTACAGTTGATCACCAGACATTAGAAGATAATACAGTAACAATTAGAAAAAGAGATTCAATGGAACAAAGTAGAGTAGATATTTCTAAAATTGATTCTATTTTATTAGAGTCTATAGAATTTCCTTAATTTTAAAATCATTAAAATATGTATTTTTTAAATTATAAATAAAAATAGTAACAATCGTCTAACACAACTGTCTACTCAAAGGAAGAAGTAGAAGAGGTTTGTGACGAAAGTCCTGTTGAAGATGGTACAGATGGGAATTTATCTCCTATCTGTTGCTCAGCTACTGCAGATGCTTCTTGAAGAATCTTATCTGTTTCTTCATTTGAAACATCGGAGTCCATTTGGAATGAATCTCCTGCAAGTGAATCCATCATAAGTCCATTAAGTGTCTGGGTCATACTATTCAATTCTGAATCAGCTTCTGGCATGAATCTTCCGAGCGATGACTTCAATCCCTTCATTGTAGACATAGCTGGTCCAATTGCTACCATAGCATCACCAAGATCATGAATAGTTGTCAGTCTTAGTTGAACTTGTTCTAA
>DASCQR010000049.1:0-6276 GCA_036013185.1 Candidatus Nitrosopumilus sp.
TAGTTGATTCCTTAGGCGACGTTACGATTACAAATGATGGTGCTACTATTCTAAAAGAAATCGATGTTCAACATCCAGCAGCAAAAATGTTAGTTGAAATTTCTAAAACTACTGATAATGAAGTAGGTGATGGAACAACCTCAGCTGTTGTTTTAGCGGGTGCATTACTTGAACACGCTGAATCATTAATTGATCAAGATGTTCATCCAACAATAATTGTTGATGGATATAAAAAAGCAGCAAGAAAATCAAAAGAATTTCTTGAAGAAATTGCTGATTCAATTTCTCCTGTAGATAAAAATATGTTAAATAAAATTGCAAAAACTTCAATGCAAACAAAACTTGTTAGAAAAGATTCTGATTTACTTGCAGATATTATTGTCAAATCTGTAGTTGCTGTTTCTGAAAAAGAAGGAGAAACTTACGATGTTGATATTGATGATATTAAAGTAGAAAAGAAAGCTGGCGGTTCCATTAAAGACTCAATGATTATTCAAGGAATTGTATTAGATAAAGAAGTTGTACATGGTGGCATGCCTAGAAAAATTACTGATGCAAAAATTGCATTAATTAACACCGCATTAGAAATTAGTAAAACAGAAACTGATGCAAAAATTAACATTTCGAATCCTCAACAAATGAAATCATTTCTTGATGAAGAAAATAGAATGTTAAAGACTATGGTTGATAAAGTAATTGGTTCTGGTGCAAATGTTGTTTTATGTCAAAAAGGATTAGATGATATGGCACAACATTATCTAGCTAAAGCAGGAATTATTGCAGTTAGAAGAATTAAAGAAAGTGATTTAACTAAACTTGCAAAAGCAACAGGTGCAAGAATTGTAACAAACTTAGATGATTTATTTGAAAAAGATTTAGGCAGTGCAGAAATTGTTGAAGAAAGAAAAATTGAAGAAGATAAATGGGTATTCGTTGAAGGATGCAAACATCCAAAATCTGTTACTTTGCTATTACGAGGAGGATCACAAAGAGTCGTAGATGAGGTAGAACGTTCAGTTCATGATGCATTAATGGTTGTTAAAGATGTAATTCTTAAACCACAAATCGTTGCTGGAGGCGGTGCTCCTGAAACATATGCTTCTACAAAACTTAGAGGTTGGGCAAAATCATTAGAAGGACGAGAGCAATTAGCTGCAGAAAAATTTGCAGATGCTTTAGAATCAATTCCATTAACACTTTCTGAAAATGCAGGAATGGATCCGATTGACACTCTTACAGTTTTACGTTCAAAACAACAAAAAGGAGAAAAATGGACTGGAATTGATGTTATGAAAGGTAAAATTGGAAATATGAAATCAAGTGATATTATTGAACCATTAGCAGTTAAACTTCAAATCGTTTCAGCAGCATCTGAAGCAGCATGTATGATTCTTAGAATTGATGATGTAATCGCCACTCAAAGTTCTGGTGGTGGCGGTGGAGGAGAAGGAGGAATGCCACCTGGAATGGGTGGAATGCCACCTGGAATGGGTGGAATGCCACCTGGAATGGGTGGAATGCCTGATATGGGCGGAATGATGTAATTTCATTAGAAAATTTTTCTTTCTTCAAAAGTTTATTTGATAAATAATTTACGAAATATTATGACTGGTGCTTCATCAAAAATGCTATCGAGTTTTAAGTATGGTTATCTGATTGTATTTTTTGCATTATTATCTGGAATTTTTTATCCAATTATTACAGATACAAGTTTTGAACCAGTAATTAGTGGAATTTTAGTTTTGTTTTTAGGTCTGGCTGGTGGAATTTTGTTGTATAGAGCTGCAACATCTGAAACAAAAAAGGAAATATTTTTTGGAAGTGGATTTGTCTTAATTGGAATTTCGTTATATTTTATTTTTCAATTAACTGGAAGAGTTTAGACATCAAAGTAAAGATAAAATTCGTGAGGATGTGGTCTAATTGCAATTTCTCTTTGATCTCTTCGCTCTAACTCAATAATTTTATCAATCACATCATTTGTGTAAATTGGATTCAAGAATTTTCTATCACTTTCTAATTCATCTAATGCTTCACCGAGACTTTTAGGAAGAACTCCAATTCCACGTTTTGCTCTGTCGGATTTTGTCATTTTAAATATATCATCACGTACTTGGTCGCCTGGATCCATTTTCTTTTTAATTCCATCCATTCCTGCAGCTGTTACTGCAGCAAATACGAGGTATGGATTAGATGATGGATCAGGTGCTCTAAATTCTAATCTTTTTAATTTTGAATGTTGTTTTCCTTTCAAATGTTTTGGAACTCTTACTATTGCTGAACGATTTCCTGAACTCCATGCAATGTATGCAGGAGCTTCATATCCTGGAACTAATCTGTGATATGAATTTGTAGTTGGATTACAAATTGCAGATAATGCTTTTGCATGATTGATGATTCCACCACAAAAATATCTACCTACTTGGCTTAATTCAATTTCGTCGTCTGGATCAAAAAATGCATTTTCTTTCCCTTTCCACAAACTTACATTTACATGCATTCCGGAACCTGCATCCATTGCAATTGGTTTAGGCATGCATGTTGCAACTTTTCCATATTTTTGTGCGACATTTTTAATTACATATTTGTAAGATTGTGCTGCATCAGCAGAATTTGTCATATGATCATACATAATATCAATTTCACATTGTCCAGCAGTTGCTACTTCATGATGATGATTATCACATAAGATTCCAAAATTTTTACTGAGAATATTTACACATTCATTTCTATATGGTGTAAGAGTATCAGAAGGTGTTGTAGGATAATATCCTTCTTGTAAGCCCATTGGATATCCATCACCATCATTACTCCATGGAGCTTCTTTTGATTCAATTGAATATGATTGACCCTTGTAAGGAGTTAATACATCCCAATGAACTTTGTCAAAAACAAAAAATTCTACTTCAGGACCCCATGTACTAAAATCAAATCCTTGAGTTTTGACATATTCTTCAGCTTTTTGAGAAATTCCTCTAGGATCTCTTGATAATCTTCCTCTGTCTTCACCCCAATAAACATCACAAAGAAGTCTAGCTGTTTTATTTTCAGTCATCCAAGGAATTATTGCAAATGTACTTGGATCTGGTTTCAGAAGTAAATCTGAATCATCAATAGTTGTAAAACCTACAATTGATGAACCATCTAATTTTGGTAAGCCATCTCGCATTTGTTCAGGTGTAAAAGTATTTGCTGAAATTGTAGTGTGATGAAAATGGCCAGTTAGACCAGTAAATTGTAAATCAATAAATTGAATTCCTTCATGTTGGATTCTTGAGAATACTTCGTCAGGTGAATACGTAATTTGCATAGCTTTTCCGTGACTGACTTTATATGGCAATTTTATACTTCAATCAAACACAAATACAACCAGCATTTAAGGATTAGGTAGAAATGTCCGAATCCAATCAAATTGACATAAATTCTTTACAAAATTCAGTTTTACGAGAAACTGAAAATGATTCGTTATTAGAAATTAATCCTAATTTTTATCGGAATCTATCTGATTTTATTGGAAATTTAAGAAAACAAGAATTTGATGAGGTGGAAAATAAAATTAAAGACACAATGATTGAAATGGCTTCAGAATTAACATCATTACTCATAAATATTAGATTAGAAAAAATTTCAAATTCGAATGATTTTGATATCGGACATCTTCTTGATGAAGAAAAATACATTTTAGATTCTCAAGATGAACAAAATGAAAGAAAAGAAATGATTCTTTCTGCAACAATTAATGGAAAATCAAAATTTCTTGAATCATTAGCTGAAAACCATAAAATCAAAAAAATTGTTATCAGATTTCTTGCTGATGTAGATGAAATTGTGGGTGCAGATCTTGAAAAATATGGTCCATTTAAGACGGAAGATATTGCAACAATTCCATATGAAAATGCTCAGGCTCTAATTGCAAAAAATATTGCAACTAAAGTTAGATGGGAAGATTAAATAGAAATTATACCTAAAATCATAGAAATTATGTCTCATACTGGAGTTGATGTCATTGATTTTCTATTTTATACAATTTATCCTGTAATTGGAATTTTTATTGTTGAAATAATTAGTAGATTAATCAAAGTTCCAAAATGGATTAAACTTTGGACTCAAGCAATCGTATCTGTATCTTTTGGAATTTATTATTGGTTTATTTTACCTGCACCACAAAATTTTCCATTAACTGCAATGGTTATGTTTGCACTTGCAATTGCTTTGATTTATCAAGGAAGACGAGCAAAAATCTCTCCTGAAAAGAGTCCTTACTGATTTTATTATTTTCCAAAAAATCGTTTAAAAATACTTCCTTTACCTTTATTTCCATCACGAATTACTTTTCTCTCTCCAAATCTTTCTGATCTTATTTGTCGTAATTTTACACATCTATGTTCTTCTGGAAGTCTATGTTCAGAACAAAATGGATCTTTACAATAACTACAATGAAATGGCATATCTGTCATATCTCCACAATATGCACAATTTTCAGATATCATAATCTACAGTAGATTTTTTCTTTTAAAAAACTTATTAAAATTTTAATTATTTGTTTTAAAATTATAACAACAAAATTTTCTAAACATTTTTAGTATTGTTAACAAAAAATTAATTGATTATTAATGATTGATGGAAAAGTTGCAATTATTACAGGAGCAAGTAGTGGAATTGGAGAAGCTACTGCAATAACACTTGCAAAAGCAGGTGTTAAAATTGCAATTGGTGCTAGAAGAGTAAATAGATTAGAAGAATTATCCAAAAAAATTATTGCTGAAGGTGGGGAAGTTTTTTTCCAAAAACTAGATGTTACAAAACGTGAAGAATGCGATAATTTTTCAAAAGCAGTATTAGAAAAATGGGGCTCAATAGATATTTTAGTAAATAATGCTGGATTGATGCCACTAAGCTTCTTCAAAAATCTTAAAGTGGATGAATGGGATAGAATGATTGACGTAAATATCAAAGGTGTGTTATACTGTACAGGATCAGTAATTACACATATGAAAGAAAAAAAATCTGGTCATATAGTAAATCTTTCATCGGTTGCTGGTAGAGTTGTATTTCCAGCTGGTAGTGTTTATTGTGCAACAAAATTTGCTGTAGCTGCATTTACTGAAGGATTAAGACAAGAATTTAGTGTACGTTCTAATATTCGAGTTACTAGTATTGAACCTGGAATAGTTGCAACAGAACTAACTGATACAATCACTGATGAATCTCTTCAACAATTTGTAGAAAATGGAAAAAAGATGGAAACTTTACAAGCACAAGATATTGCAAATGCAATTTTGTATGCAGTAGATTCTCCATCACATGTTAATGTTAACGAAATTTTGATTAGACCTACAACACAAGAAAAGTAGTTATCAAATATTCCATATTTTGTAATTTTAGGATGATGTATCTTCTTGATCTTTTTCTCTAGTTAGATGTTCTAGTATAGCTTTTACTTCAACACCTAAATCTTGATTATTTTTTGATAAGTTTAATTTTTCAGCAATATTATTTTTAAAATCTTGATTTTCTATCTCTATACTTCTTTTTTGAATACAATCTGTATGATCTTTTTCAGTGGCTGAAATTTTATGACAAATACTACAAATCTTCACAATTTTTATTTCTAAATGGGACGATTTAATAATTTCATTTTGTGCCTCTGAGAATAGGGATCATAGTCTAGCTTGGTATGATACTAGCCTGGGGGGCTAGTGGTCGCAGGTTCAATTCCTGCTGATCCCATCATAATTTCAAAATTGTAAGTAATTTTTCAAAATTCTCTCGTGTTTTTTCTTGTTTGTATATTTTCAAGGCATCAATTATTTTTTCTTTAGATGGATTTTTGTAAATCCTTTGAACTTGTTTTGCAATACCTGATCCAATAAAAAATGCTTGAGTAATTGATGTTACATTTGAAGATCTTCTTTTTGTACTGGAACTCTCAAAATCGATTAAAGTTACTTTAGTTTTACCAACAATAACATGTTTTGAAATATTACTTAATTCGCCATGATCAAATCCAATTTCGTCTAATCTATAACAATCTTCTAAAACATTTCTTATTGTAGATTTTAATTGTTTTGCACTACCTGCACTTTTTAACATTTTAATCCAATTACTAAATTTTTTACCTTCAATGTATTCCATAACTAAAAAATTCTTACTGACATCAATCATTTTTGGACCAACACTAACTGAATTAACTAATTTTAATAATATTGATTCATTTTTCATGTTTTCTCTTTGAGAATCAGTTCTTCTAATTTTTAATGCAACTTCCTTATTTCC
>DASCQR010000050.1:0-19842 GCA_036013185.1 Candidatus Nitrosopumilus sp.
ATTGGGATTCAAAATAACTATATGACATGATTAATTATCAAAAAAAGTGTCACTGTACAATCATATTCCAATTAATTTCAAACAGTCTGAATTAATTGAAAAAGATAATGCACATTTTTACCAAACACCGACTGGAGAAATTTATCCATCAATTACAACAATATTACATGAAACAATGGCCAATGAAAAAAAAGAAAGTTTACAAAATTGGAAGGAACAAGAAATTGCTGCAGACTACATTACTCAAGAAGCAGCAACGATAGGCACAGAAACACATCAATTAATTGAAAATCATATTAATGAAGTAAGACAAACAGACGAAGTTAGATTACTTTCAGTAGCACATTTTAATAATCTAATTCCATTTTTACAAAAAATCAATGATGTTCATGGTACAGAATTACGACTGTATAGTAATGAAATGAAATTAGCAGGAACATCAGATTGCATAGCAAATTATGATGGAGAATTATCAATCATAGATTACAAAACAAAAAGAAGTAATCAAAGAGAAGAATGGATGACGGATCATTTTATTCAAGGTACAGCATATGCACAAATGTTTAAGGAATTAGCAGGAATTGAAGTCAAACAAGTTGTCATCCTAGTAAGTAGTGAAAAAAATTCAAGAATGGAATTTGTAAAAAATACTGAAGATTACAAAGATTTACTGACTAAAAGATTAAATCAATATTATGACATTTTAGAATAACAAGAAAAAACTAGTATGAAAGAATAATAAATTATTTAAAGAACTTTGAAAGTATGTAATTTGATATGAATACAAAAATGAGTTTATTAGCAATAACATCAATTATAGCAATATCAGGGATAATGATGATTCCAAATACTGCAGTAGCAGAAACAAATCATAATGACATTAGTGTTAAAGCAATAAATGAAAAATTTAGTTTAGAAACTACAATTACTACTCTCGCGGTACCAGAAAATAATACATTGCCATGGGGAACAGTATACGGAGCAGCATCAGATGTTGCTGAGAGATACCCAGTAATTATTCAATTTTACAAAGGAGATGAACCAGTACACATAGCACAAATAGATACTAAAGGAGATGGATCTTATGAATACAAATTCAGAGTTAGAAATCTAGATCATAACACAGGCGAATTTATAGACGTATTTCATGGAGAATACATGGTAAAAATATTCAAAGTAATTCCAAACACCAATCTTACTGTATAAAATCAGATAAAAATAGTAAATTATTAGTAAAATATTAGAATTTTTTTAAACATTCCATAGAAATTATATACTAAGTAGAAATCAAAACAGCTAGAAAATGAGTAAAAATTTTTGGCATGATATTGAAACAGGAAATGATGTTCCAGAAATAATCAACGTAATAGTTGAAATTCCAAAAGGATCAATGAACAAATACGAATACGATAAAAAACACAACATGATAAAATTAGACAGAGTATTATTTTCACCATTCCATTATCCAGGAGATTATGGATTGATCCCACAAACATTATCTGAAGATGGTGACCCATTAGATGCATTAGTTCTAGTAACAAATCCAACATTCCCAGGTATTCTGATAGAAGCAAGACCAATAGGATTGTTACAAATGAAGGATGACGGGGAACCAGATGACAAAATTATTTGTGTGTCAATAAATGATCCTAGATATCTACATACAACAGATATTGAAAACATAGAAGAGCATTATCGTTCAGAAATTGCTCATTTTTTTCAAGTTTACAAAGAATTGGAAGGAAAAAAAGTAGAAATAATCGGATGGAAATCATCAAAAGATGCAAAAACAGTAATCATTGAATCAATAAAGAGATACAAAGATACTTTGAAAAAATATTAGAAAAATGCAAAAAGAATGTAATCATTTTTTGCAAAAAAAAGAAAATATCACTGCTAAAACAAAAAATTGTCAGGAATGTGAAAAAGAACATTTACCAACTGTAGCACTACGAATGTGCCTTACATGTGGACATGTAGGTTGTTGTGATTCGTCAATTGGAAAACACGCAACAAAACATTTTGAAGAAACAGGTCATCCAATTATGAAAGCAGTTCCTAAAGATATTTGGAAGTGGTGTTACATTCATGAGGAATACTATTAGTAATGGATAAAAATTTTGAAAATTTTATTATGAAAACTTTTAAGGTGGATTTGTATAAATATTGGGATGTTTAATCAATTCAGAATTCATGTAGAGGATAGTGTGTAATGGCAAAAGCGTACATTCTGATGAATTGTGAAGTAGGAGGAGAAGAAAAACTCATTGAAACATTAAAAAAAATAACAGGAATAAAAGAAGCCCATGGAACATTAGGCCTATATGACATTGTAGCACAAATTGAATGTACGACAGATAAAAAAATTCAAGAAATTGTTACACAGCAAATTAGAAAAAAATCAAAAATACATTCTAGCATGACATTGACAAGTTCAGAATCTGGACAATTGTTTCAAGTTTCAGAAAAACTAGTAGGTTCAATGTTGGGGAAAAATGATTATCAAGCATACGTAGTATTTCATTGTGAAAAAGGTCAGGAATATTCTATTTTAAAAAATCTCTGTAAAATTTCAGAGGTTAAAGAAGCAGATGTTGTTTTTGGGTTTTATGATATAATTTGTAAAATTGAAACGTCAAATGAAGAGATTTTACAAGACATAATCACCAGAGCAATCAGAGAATTACCAGACATCAAAACCAGTATGACACTAAATATAATTAAAGAGCAAGAATCATAATTCAAAAAAAATAGTCAAAACTCAAAGCTATTCATTTTATAATAGTTAAAAAATAGACAAAATTATGACAGAGTATCAATTAGGCAAATGGGATTTATCAGAATTAGCTAAAGATCCAAAAAGCTCTGCATTCCAAAAACAAATCAAAGATTTAGAAAACCAAGCAAAAAAATTTGAAAGAAATAAATCAAAATTAAATTCAAAAATGTCATCAAAACAGTTTAAGGAAATTTTACAACAAATTGAACAAATTTCACATAAAATGAGTAAAATTGGAGGGTATGCTTCACTGGCATATTCATCAGATACTCAATCAGATGAAGCAACTTCATTAATGACTCAAATATCTAAACTAGGCTCAGAAATTTCAAATAAAATTCTGTTTTTTGATTTGTGGTGGAAAACCCAAGTAGATGAAAAAAATGCCAAGCGATTAATGAAAGAAACAGGGGAGCTAAAAGAATATCTCACATACAAAAGATTGTTTGCAAAATATGCATTAAGTGAATCTGAAGAAAAAATTATCAATACATTAGACGTAACAGGTATTTCTGCACTTGTAAAATTATATGATAAAATTACAAATGCGTATGAATACAAAATGAAAATAGGTAACAAAACAAAATCAATGACAAGAGAAGAACTTACCAATTATGTCAGAAGTACTAATCCAAAAATCAGAGAAACAGCTTACAAAACAATTCTAACAAAATATGCCAAAAATAAAGGAGTCATAGGAGAAATTTATCAAAATATTGTTCTAAATTGGAAAGATGAAGGGATAGAACTTAGAGGGTACAGTAGTCCAATTTCCATGAGAAATATATCTAATGACATAGATGATAAAACAATAGAATCACTTCTTACAATTTGTAGAAAAAATTCCTCAGTCTTTCAAAAATTCTTTCTTCAAAAAGCTAAGATGCTAAATATGAAAAAATTACAAAGATATGATCTCTATGCACCTGCAACATCAAAAATTAAAGAAAAAAATTATTCATATAATCAATCTGTCAAATTGGTCTTTGAATCTCTTGGGAAATTTAGCAATACCTTAGAAGAATTTGCTAGAAAAGTTTTCAATGAAAATCACATTGACTCTTCAGTTAGACCTGGAAAAAGAGATGGCGCATTTTGTAGTACACTTACTCCAAAAATTACACCATATGTTTTAGTAAATTTTACAGGTAAATCCAGAGATGTATTCACTTTAGCACATGAATTAGGACATGCTGTTCACAGTCAGGCAGCACAAAATAAATCAATTTTAGTACAAGATGCACCACTACCATTGGCGGAAACAGCCTCCACTTTTTCAGAATTATTACTATACGATAATTTATCCAACAAAATTTCAGATGATCAAAAAAAGATCATGTTAGCTGAAAAAATTGATGATTTGTATGCAACAATACTCAGACAATCATTTTTTACAATTTTTGAAGTTGATGCACATGAGAAAATTAGTAAGGGCACTACAATCGATGAGATATCTAAAATATATTTACAAAATCTGAAAGAACAATTTGGAAATTCAGTCAATCTTTCAGAAGATTTTGGAATTGAGTGGAGCTGTATTCCGCATTTTTATCATACTCCATTTTATTGCTATGCATATTCATTTGGAAATTTATTAGCATTATCATTATTTCAAAGATATAAAAAAGAAGGAAGAGATTTTGTTAAATCATACATTGAAATTTTAGCAGCAGGAGGATCAAAAAAGCCTGAAAAATTGTTATCAGAACATGGATTCGAAATTAGATCACCAAAATTTTGGCAAGAAGGATTTGATTATGTTAATCAACAAGTTAAAACACTATCATCTCTAAATTGATTTCAAATCCAAGATATTTTTAAACAATTAAAAAATTAATCGTCATTCGTTTCTTTTTGTGGTGGAACATAATTATCAATTATTTTAGAAACATCTAGAAGAAGGGAGTCTTTAATTTTTTTTAATGAATTTTCAGGATTTTCAGATTGAGAAATTAAAAAAATAAGTCTATCTAATATTGCATGATTCATCCGTGAAACTAATAATTCAGAGACACTTTTTTCACTAGTAAAATCTACTTCAGTAAGATTAACTGCCTGATTTGCCATTTCAAAAGTGAAGGTAGAAGAATAACCACCTCTACTAAATGCAACATCTCTTAAAATTAATTTTTGTACTTCATCAGGATTTCCCATCTCAGATCTAGCAACCATGTCATTTAATTGATCCAATATAGCATACTGAACTCTAGTTTGCAATAATTCTGGAATATTTTTTGCATTTTCTATTTCAGTGATATTTACTTTTTCATCACCAATTGTGATAAATTTATTCATAATCGTAATTAAAATTATTTTATGTATAAAGTATTTCTAAAAACTTGATTTTGAATAATGGGGCTGACAGTCCAACGCATGGACTGCCAGCTTGTTCCCCGAACGGTTTGAATTCGATGTCATTTGTTACCCAAAAATATATCATTTAAACCTTTGAGATTATTTTAAACCCAGTTTAGGAGGTTTGATTTTTCTAATTGTACCAAATAGAATTCCAATTGTCACTCCCAATTGATAAAGAAAATACAGTAAAACTTCAAATGAGCTAGGGGTAAGCTCAGTGAATCTGCTTAATGCAGTAAATACTAACAGCAAACTACTAAAAAAGAAGACAAATCCCTTTATCATTCCATGTAGATTGGTGAATTTTAAAATTACAAAAGTCATTACCATAATTGAAAAAGCAAGAACAGTTAGAAATCCAGTATTCATTCCAAAAATTAAAAAAACAGTTGAAACAAAATCGTTAGAATTTGTCATGGCTAAATTTGTCAGATCAATTTTTTCAGGGGATTGAAACCTAGGGACACTAAGAATAGTGTTAATTAGAAATAAAACAAATAATGAAATTGACACAGTTTTAATGCGATTCTGTAATCGTGGAAATCTTAATAGAATTGATCTGCCGATAAAGACACCTTGGGATAAACCAATCCCAAATGCACTTAAAATAAAGATTAATTGAATTAACGGATCATTAAAAGTTTCAACAAGAATTGGGAACAGTGCCATTCACATAGAAAATGAAACACAATAAAATATGGGTTTCTTTAAAATAATTCAATTATATTAAAAACAAGACACAATAAAGACGTAAATTTAATATTTCATTGTCAAAAGTTTAACACATGCTAAAAATAATTTTTTCAGTCTTTTTAATTGGTTTTATAGGGATTTCAATAAATCAAGCATATTCAGATGATATTGAATTATCTACATTTCAAGAATCAGCCCAAATAATTATTGATAATAAAATTGAACAAAAAAACATAGCATCAGTAACATTACTGAGTACCAACATTCAAGAGATTAAAATTCCCACAGATTTAGAATGGAAGATTAGAGACAATCAAAGAATTAAAGCCATAGTCATCACAAATGAAGAAAATTGTGTTCTAGGAGTCACAGATCAATCATGTATATTGATCAATATCGAACGAAATCCAGAAGATAAAGGAATTAATGCAATTCAAGATTCATCAAAAGAAATTGGTGAATTGTTCATTCAAGAAATCAATCAATATTTTGATACAAATGCAGAATTCTTTCAAGTATTCATCCATACAGCTGCAGAAACAAATGAAGCACTAGATACATCAGGAATTATTTCAGGCACAGGTGCAATTTCAGCAGTATATACAATGCCAATGGAAGATACAGATTCCATGTACGGCAAATTATCATCGATGCTTCTTTCAAGTGAAATAAGAGAAAAAGGAGGGTTTTATGATGTTGGAAAGTCATTATCATTAGATGAAAATGCGAAAATGTCATTTTCAATAATTCCAACAGAATCAAAGTCCCTTTTACAATTAAGGGTGTCAACTGAAAGACCTATTCAAGATCAAATAACAGACACAGTTACAGAAATTAATCCATTGAACTTTTTTAAAATTAAAGAATTATCAAGATCAGATTATTTTTCAACAGGAAACTATCCATTGAACTCCATCTTTCAAGTTGTAATATTATCAGATAAAGAAACAAAAATTTCAGATGTTAAAGGAAACATCATACCAACAATTACAGTAGACGGTTTAGAAGTGCCAACAGAATTTACAGATGCAGGTTGGATTTTCGACCCTAAAGAAGGAGAAATTATTCAGGGAAAGTTTCTTTTTGGACAACAAGTAACAGTAAATGCGGATGAATTGAAATTTACTTTAGGTGGAGATAATATCAAATCTGAAAAGATAGAATTAGATGAATCAATTTCAGTTTTAGTAATTATTGCAATAGTTTCTGTTGGAGCTGCAATTTTTTATCTTAGAGGATATAAAAAATAATTAAACTAAAAGTACTGCAGCTGCAAAGACAGTTGTCCATTTTCCATCTTTATCGCCTTTTGTGGATTGGGTTACATTATGTGTATTGTAAATTTGACCAGAAATGGACCATTGTTGTCTTTTTTCATCCCAGTCCTTGTCAGCATCAAAAGGAATTCCTAATGAAGATGCCAACATTTGTGCTGCAATATCTTCAGCATAATCTCCTGCTTGAACTTCATTTTGACCAAAGGACTCATACTCGGATAAATATCCATATCGGGAATTATCTTTTGGTTGTGCAATCCCCACAGATGCAGAGCAAACTCTATGAGGCTCTTTAGTTTGATTTTTTGAATAAATTGTAAAAAGAATCTGGCCAGCTTTAATTTTTTTTAAACCTTCTTTACGGCTAATCAATTTTGCTTGAGGAGGAAAAATACTAGAAATCAACACTAGATTTGTACCAGCAATTCCAGCATCCCTTAGTGCATATTCAAAACTGGTAAGTCGGTCTTCATGTACACCCTTTCCTTTTGTAAGAAACAATTCTTTAGCTACTAAATCCAACATTTCTGAATTCAAGATAGATAATTATTATTTATAGTTTAATTCCAGATAAAATAGTCTATTTATCAGATTTTGATTTTTTCTTTTTCTTTCTTTTATCAGGTTCAGATTTTATTTGAGTCAAAAAGATAAATGTGAAAAATGCACCCAATCCAACATTAATCAATCCCATGAAAGTGATCATCATCTTAAGATTTGGTGGCGTGATTGTAGATAATCCAATAAGAGTACCAACAATTCCAGTAGCAAAAAACATCATCATCAGAACCTTGACTCGAGTTGGTTCAATGTATCTCATATCAAATATCATAAACTCAATGTTATAAATTGAAAGGTAAAGAAATAATTTCAAAAAAAATACTAAATTAGCCTCAGGTAACACTTTAAACCTTCAAAAAGTTTATTTTATTTCGTGCCACTGTAGCTCAGCCTGGTAGAGCAACTGATTTGTAATCAGTAGGTCATGGGTTCAGATCCCGTCAGTGGCTTATAATATTTAAAATTAAAATCAATAAAAAATACAAGAGTAATAAGTAGACTGCAAATAAAAATTCATTATGGAAGAAGGGCAGATAGATGAGTTCCCAAAAAATGATGAAAAAATAGTGAAAAAATCAATTTTCAACACATTGGTTATTGCAATTATTGTAATCACAGGAATTGCAGCATTTTTTGCTGGATCGTATATGTCTAATTTAGATTCCGAGCAAATTTCACAAAAAGAATTGGAAGATGCATTAGCAAGACTTGAATTGAAAATTATTGAAAAACAATTATCTGTAAATCAACCAAACTTGCCATCTAAAATATCTGCAGACAATGATCCCATTATTGGGAATCCAGATGCACCCATAACCATTATAGAATTTTCAGATTTTCAATGTCCATTTTGTGCAAGGTTCCACATACAAACACTTCCAACCATTATGGATGAATATATAGAAAAAGGTACTGTCAAATTAGTATTCAGAGATTTCCCACTTCAAAGTATTCATCCAAATGCAGTCCCCGCATCAGTTGCAGCTGAATGTGCAAATGAACAAGGAAAATTTAAAGAAATGCATGATGTTCTATTTGAAAAACAAAATGAATGGAGTAATTTACAAACAGATTATGTGATTGAAATGTTTAATGAATATGCACTTAAACTAGAATTACAAGAAAAAGATTTTAGATCATGTCTTACAACTGCAAAATATGTTAACGAGATTAAAAAAGATCTTGATGATGGCAGAACATATGGAATCACAGGAACGCCAGGATTTTTTATTGGAAATGAACAAATTGGATTTATCGAATTAAAAGGAGCACAGCCATTTGAAAGTTTCAAAAAAGTAATCGACAAGCAGTTAGAAAATTAAAATAACAAGCGTTTATTAGACCTGAAACAGCGTTTTGGAATATCGGAATAATGACGAATGGGCAATGAGCTTTATCGTCATTGCTTAAGAGAAGAAAACAAAATGACAAAATTTAAAGATCTAGGATTAAAGGAAGAAGTATTAAGAGGAATTACTGATCAAGGCTTTGAGGAAGCTTTTGAAATTCAAGAAGCAGTAATTCCAGTATTATTATCAGGGAGAGATGTGGTAGGACAGGCTCATACTGGTTCGGGTAAAACAGCAGCATTTGCATTATCTATGTTAAATGACATAACACCAAAGAAAGGAATTCAAGGATTAATCATGGCACCTACAAGAGAATTAGCCATGCAAATCAGTACAGAAATTAAAAAAATGGGAAAATATACTGGAATTAAAATTGCAACAGTTTACGGAGGTCAAGGAATGGGAATTCAATTAGATGCACTACATAGAGGGGTTGAAATTATCGTAGCAACACCTGGCAGACTCATAGACCATCTCAAAAGAGGATCAATAGAATTAGGAGATGTCACACACATAGTATTAGATGAAGCAGACACAATGTTAGATATGGGTTTTGTAGATGATATTCAATTTATTTTAGATTTGTCACCTGAAGATAGAGTAATGTCTCTATTTTCAGCAACAATGCCCACGGAGATTTTAAGATTATCTGAAGATTACTTACATAATCCAAAACAATTCTTGTTAGATGCAGATGATCTTAGTGGAGAAGGAATAGACCAATCATTTTTAGTAATTAAAGACAGAGACAAATTCAAGTATCTATTAGATTTTATTAAAAAAACAAAAGGTCAAAGCATTGTATTTTGTTCAACTAAATACAGAACTAGAGATGTTGCAAAGTATCTCCATCAAGAAAAATACAATGCAGTAGCAATAGAAGGGGATATGTCACAAAGTAGAAGAGAGCAATCAATGGCAAAATTCAGAAATGGTAAAGCAGATATTTTAGTTGCAACAGATGTTGCATCAAGAGGAATAGATGTCCCAAGAGTTGAATTAGTAGTTAATTATGATGTACCAAATCAAGAAATGGCATATTTCCACAGAATAGGAAGAACAGCTAGAGCAGGTGCAGAAGGCAAAGCAATTACATTTGTTTCATATTCATCAGTAGGAGATTGGAATATAATTAAACGTCAAATCAAGGTGCCATTAAGAGACCTCAATCAAGAAATGAACATCGAAATTTCAATTCCTGATCCACTAAAAAGACAATCATCCCCAAGAAGATACGGGGGTGGAGGATCAAGATCTAACTATTCCAGAGGAGGGGGTAGAGGTGGTGGCTACGGTAGAGGTGGTGGCTACGGTAGAGGTGGTGGCTACGGTAGAAATTCGAGAGACGATAGAGGAAGCAAAAAAAGAGACAGCGGTGGCGATGGAAAAAACAGTTATGGTGGACGCAGTAGATGGTAATAGTACAAAAATTTAAAGACAAGAACAACCTTTGATAAATAGGTAAAAGAATGCATAAAGGATTCATTTTATTAAATTGTGATTTAGGGGCAGAAGAATACATTGTCGACGAATTAAAACAAATGTCCATAATCAAGAATGCGTACTTAACTTTTGGAGCATATGATGTAATTGCCGAAATTGAGACGGATGATCAAGAAGGATTTGAGAAAGTTGTTGCAACAATTAGAAAACTATCAAGAGTTGTAAGTACAATGACTCTAAATGTAATTGATACTAATAAATAAAATAAAAATCATTTAGAATCTCAATAAAAATTTATTTTTTGTCTAATTTCTTTTGTAATTTAGAATTCTCTTTTTCCAATGCTTTGATTTTTTTTACTACTTTTTTTAATTCTATATTCATATTTTTCAAATCTTTTTCAACTTTGATCAAGTTATTTAATGAACGAGGAATTTTTTTTGCAGGAATATCAGTAGTTTGGGTTTTTTCTTTCATTTTTTTTTAGTTTTTAAAGTTCTTTTTAGATTTTTCTATTGAAATTCACTTTTTAAGATTCTTCAGGGTCATCATATCCTAATTCTTTTAGAACTTTATAATATGCATCAGGATCAATTTCTTTCAATTTAACAATAACATCAAAAAAACTCTTTTCAACATCATCAGTCATAATTTTCCAATTAATTTTTTACCTAAAATCATTTCGAATAATTAAAAATAACTAATTTACTAACCATTCAGATTATGATGATTTTAACAAAAATTGAGTGTGAATAGATACAAATCAATAAAATCTAAAAACAATCATCTAATTTTCATACCTATCCATGATAAAATCAGTATAATTGTTATATGAGTAAATCAGGAATGATTCAAATTGCAAAAAATTGATTATGAAGGAACAGTTTGGGTATTAAATTATAACAATCCTGCACCTCTTTTAGATCACTCAATACACATGCTAGAAAGACATGGAATAAAACGTGAAGATATGGAAATTACTGAAACTCCAAAAGCGAAAGTAGGGGCAATTGTTGTAGAAATTTGGCCATATGAACTAGTAGTGGCCAGGGTGAGAACAACAAGAAACGACTCATTTATCAGCGGCACAGAATTAACAATTGAATTAAAATTAGATGAAAACGGAAATTACGTAGATTACCTTTGAAAAAAAAGAAAATTCAAAACATCATAATTATCAGTGTTGCAATTTTAATTATTGGTGCAATTATTGGGTATAATTATTCAATTGACACTACAAAACAAAAAGGATTACAATTTGGCAAAGAATTAAGTCAAATTGAAAATGAGCTTTCAGATATTCAAAATACGTTCTATTCTGAAAAAACAAAATGGGTTGAAGGTGATATTTCAAAACAAGAATTATTATTATTTTATAAAAATCATGTTGAGAATTTTAGAGAAATCATTTTAAAATATGATAAATTAACACCGCCAGAATTATTTCAAAGCTCAGTATCGTTATTAAAAATCTCAGCAGAGACTCAATTAGAAAGTGATTTACAATTTATTGAGTGGATTAAAACAGAAAACGAATCAGCTAAAATCAGATCAGATACATTAATTCAAGAAGCATATGAATATCAGAATTTAGGATTAGTTGAATTTCAAACAGCAAAAATAGGTATAAAACATTTTGTAGGGGGAGAGAAATTTGAAGAACCAAAAGGAGTTTCACCACAAAAGGTTTCTCAAGTCACTGAAAAGATGAAAGATCAATGTAATCAAAAATTTAGAAATGAATCAGGTGAATTTGATTCTAATGAAATAGAAATTGAGTGGTTTAATTGTAATAATAAGGCAGATGAATGGAAAATTGAACATTTACCATGATTGTAAATTTAATTAAAGCAATTCAGTATTTTGTAATAGATTCAAAATAGGAGAAATTTCTTTCATTAAAGCAGATTTTTCAAGAATAGTATTTTTTGAAAATTTTATGGGAAATGTGATAGTAAGCATATCTTGATCAGTATGAGAAATTCCAACAAAATGAGATTTATTGTTTATTTTAGATAAAAAGGAATCCCATTTTTTTAAATGTTCAGATACACGTGAAATATTTTGCTGAACTTCAGAAAGATTTGTGTTTAAATCACTGTCAAATAATTTGAATTTTACAAGAGGTATCATTATCATTCCACCTGAAATCTGCTCACGATTTTTAATTTTAGATATGATTTGTTCATCAGAATTTTTGTGTGGAGAAAGATCACCATAATCAGGATCAAAATATCCAGAAATCAAGTTTGCAGAATCAAAAATTCTAAAATAACTATCTTCAAATTCTAATTTCCACAAAGCCAAGGAAATAATTTGTGAATACTATTTACTAAACTTTTATTCGAAAAATATTTTCCAAAATCTTTTAGGCACGAATTTAATTATTACTTTCTAACATGTCTAATGCTGTTTGTAAAGAAATTTCAAGTTGATGAATTCGTTTTCGTAGCTCTATATTTTCATCTCTCAAAGAATCTCGTTCTTTGGTGAGTATTTCGTTAAGATCCATGACCATATTAAAAAGATGCACTATTTTTAGATTACAAATTCACATTTACAAGCATCAATAAAAGTAATATTCAAAAAAGATTATTAGATAAACTAGGAATAAAATAATAGACATGGCAATATCAAAAGAAAACAAAGAATTCATTGAAGGTTTAATAGATTATTACATTGCTGAATCAGAATCATATAGGCAAATTGCAGAAAATTTCATTCCTGAAGTGGAATCGATTCCAGATACAGCATTTGGAATAATTACTGGATGTGTATATTCAGGATTTCTTCAAGCATATCAAAATCAACAACAAACGCCTAGTTTAGAAGATACTAAAGAATTCAATATGATGATTAAAAAAAAGGCCGCATTGATCAAAAAATCAATTTCTAAATCCAATCAGCAAGATAATAAATTAGAATAAAAATCAATTAAAAAATCAGAATCAGGCACGAATATGATAAAAAGTGGTGATTTTAAAAAATAATTGAATAGATCAGTACAGTTTAATTTGAATCATAAAACAACATGATTATGAAAATTGATGGTGGGAAAATTATTTTTGGTCTGGGAGTAACATCAGCTGTTGCAACAGCTGTAATTGCATTATATTTTTCAATTCGGTAAAGATAAATCATCAAAAAAAAATAGAATAATATTGTCAGCAACTAATGAGTTTAAAATTACACAGATAGTAGACAATGGACAAATGATACAATTGACACTTATTGAAAACGTGTCAACTGAACCAATTTCACAAAAACAATTAATCATTGAAAATGTTTCTAAAAAATTAGATGCCGAAACAAAAGAACAAGTAATGCCATTATTAGAAGCAATTTTACAAGCACAACCAACTGTAAACATGAAATCGTATCAGCAAACACAAATTACAATTGCTATGCCCAAATCAAGGTATGATGGAATGGGTCGACCAGAAGTTGGAAATACTATTAATGTAGATTTAAGAAAAATTTAGAGTTTTGAATTAACATCATCCAATGTATGAAGTGGTAATGAGCATGAGAAATTTTTACAAATTAAAACAGAAGTTTTATTTTCAAAAGATTTTCCAGTAAAAAAAGGATATTGAGATAGATTGTTTAATTGTTCAGGATTTTCAATTGTCACCATAAAAGAATTAGGTAAATAATTTGTAAATAACGATTTACAAAGTTCAGTATTCTCAGAATTTATGATAGTAATTTCAGTTGGACTTTCTAAATATAATGATAAAGTATTAAGCAAATATCCAAATCCGAATGGATTTTCAGCAGCAATTTGTGCCTGAGATTCCATTATTTTTTTTGCAATATCTAGAAAAACTTGTTCTTGAGAGAAATGATATAATCTCAAACATACAAAAGAAGAAACAGAATTACCAGAAGGTAAAGAAAGATCATAATTGCTCTTTGGACGAATAATTAATTTTTCGTGATTATCAGAGGTCATAAAGAAGCTATTATTGTCAGAGTCCCAGAAATGATCAATTAAATGGTGACCAAGTTTTAAAGCAGATTCAATATATTTAGAATCCGGTTTAATTTCAAACATATCCAACAAGGCATTGATAAAATAAGAATAATCTTCCAAATAGCCATTAATTTTTGCAGTATTTTTTTTGAAAGTCCTCAATAAATTACCATCAACGAATAAATTTTTTTCAATAAATGAAATGCATTTTTTTGCAGCATCCAAATATCGAATATCGTTTGTTACACGATAGCCTTTTGTAAAAGCAGTAATCATTAAAGAATTCCAAGATACCAAAATTTTATCATCTAAACCAGGGGAAATTCTTTTTGAACGTGTATTCAATAATTTTTCAGAACAAGAAGTAATGATTTGGTGAACTTCAGATTCAGAAATTCCAAAATTAAATGCAATGTTTGAAGGATTCAAATTGTTACAAAGAATGTTATTTCCTTCCCAATTTCCACCATCAGTTACATCAAAATAAAGACAAAACAAATCAGCATCCTTTCCAAGAATTTCTTTAATTTCGCGTTTAGTCCATACGTAAAACTTACCTTCTACACCTTCAGAATCTGCATCATATGCAGAATAAAATCCCCCTTCAGAAGAAGTCATTTCACGCAAAACAAAATCAAGAGTTTTTTCCACCACATTAAGATACAATGGATCTTTCGTTATTTGATATGCTTCACAATAATTTACAGGTATGAGAGCATTATCATAAAGCATTTTTTCGAAGTGAGGAACTAACCATTTTGAGTCTGTAGAGTATCGATGAAAACCACCTCCTATTTGATCAAAAATACCACCTCTTGCCATTTTATTTAGAGTTTTTAATGCAAAATCAGTAAATTCTGGTAAATTTGCCATCTTTGCATATCTAAATAAAAATGAAATATTTGCAGCATTTGGAAATTTAGGTGCCGAACCAAACCCACCATAAGTAGAATCTCCCAATTGAAATAAATTCATTGCAGCTTCATCAAGCAATGCACGTTCTAATTTTGTAGGTATAGTAATTTTTTCAGTTTTATTTAATGCATCAATAAAACTCTCTGCAGATTTCTCAACATCTTTTGGTTTTTCATTCCATGCTTGGGCTAATTGTCTACAAATACTTCCAAACCCAGGGCGACCATAAGAATCCAATACAGGAAAATATGTCCCAGCATAAAATGGCTTTTGATCAGGAGTTAGAAAAATGCTCAATGGCCAACCGCCTTGGCCAGTTGCAATTTGACAAACTTTTTGATAAATATCATCAATATCAGGACGTTCTTCTCTGTCAACTTTTATGTTAACAAAATGTTTATTCATAAATTCAGCAACATCATTATTTTCAAATGACTCATGAGCCATTACATGACACCAATGACATGCACTATATCCAACACTTAAAAAAATGGGTTTATTTTCATCCTTTGCTTTTTGTAATGCATCACTATCCCACCCATACCAATTAACAGGATTATGTGCATGTTGAAGCAAATATGGGCTTGTTTCATCAATTAAACGATTTTCAATCATTATTCAATCATTACCAAATAGTCTATTTATACAAAATAGTTCAATTGTTCAAAAAATAAACATGTTTTTCATTCTTAATACATGAAACTTGTAAAAATGAGATTAGTATGAGTGGTATTTCCACATTTCACCAATAAAATCACATTCTCGACAAACATAGATTAGATTCATTGAAGGTTGTCCAATATGCTGTCTTTCCCATTGCATCAATCCAGAGCATTTTGTACAAGGTTTAGTTGGTGGATGTATATTTTTCATATGAACATGTAATTCATCATGATTTTCAAAAGGTTTGTTGCAAGCTTCACATCTTTCTTTTTTCTTTCCCAATAATCCCATGATAATCTACCAAATACCTTTTCCTTCAGTTAATTCATAAATTCTAACATTAATTCGTTTAAGAAATTTCGTTTTTGATTTATCTGCCTTTTTATCATGACTATAGTCTTTTTTTTCAAGCAATTCTTGCAGACGTGCTAACTGCTCTAAAGATAATTTATCAAATTCGTGTTTAGATGAAGAAATTAAAGTTAGTAATTTTACTCGTTCACGATCTTCAGATGTTGTATTATTCACATTTTAGAACATACTATTTGAAAAATAAATCTTATCCTTGTATCATTAAAATATAGAAAACAGTATGTTAAAATTTAATAAAAAAATTTTCAATTTATGGAAAAAATGAGAGCAATGGTATTATCAGAATGTGCCAAAATTGAGACAAATCCATTAAAATCAACAAAAATTGATAAACATGAAATTGAAAAATCAAATGAAATTTTACTAAAAATAGAAGCTTGTGGAGTATGTCATTCGCAGCTTCACGGAATTGAAGGAGATTGGAAACATATTGGAATTCCAGCAACATTACCAATTGTTCCAGGACACGAAGTTGTTGGAGAAGTCATTGAAAGGGGCAAAAATGTAACTAAATTTAACATTGGAGATAGAGCTGGAATTACTCCATTATTAGAAGCATGTAAAAAATGTCAATATTGTAATGAGGGAAAAGAGCATCTTTGTGAATCATCAAAGATTACTGGAGAGACATTGAAAGGAGGGTATTCAGAATACATTACAGTTGCAGAAGATTTTGCAACAAAAGTACCAATTAACATGAAATCAGAATATGCTGCACCACTATTTTGTGCAGGGATTACAGCATACAAAGCTGTGAAAGCCACTGAACCAGAAATGAATAAAAAAATAGGCATATTTGGAATTGGAGGAGTAGGTCACATGGCAGTACAATTTGCAAAAATAGAAAAATGCAAAGTTATTGCATTTTCAAGAACACAAAATCATCTAGATGTTGCAAAAAGATTAGGGGCAATTGATACAATGATATTTTCTAAAGGACAAGAAGAATTTCTAACCAAATTAAAAGACAAGCATGGATTATTAGATGCAGCTATTGTTTTTGCTCCAGCAGACATTGTTACAGACACTGCAATTAAATCAGTAAAGAAAGGAGGGATTGTTGTAATTGCAACAGTAGGCAAAAATCCAGAATTTAGTGCATTTGAAGAAAAAACAATAAAAGGCACACTGATAGGTTCAACAAAAGATATGGAACAAGTAATCAAGATATGTGATGAAAATAATATTGAAGTGATTTATGAAACATTTCCTCTAGAAAAAGCAAACGAAGCATTACAAAAATTAAAAGATTCAAAAATAGATGCACGTGCAGTTTTAATCCCAAAAATTTAGAGGAAAGTAAGAAAGAAAATGAACTGTAAAAGATGCCATCATACAGATGAAGTTCACATTCCAGATGAAAAAAGTAAACTAATGATCAAATTAGGTAAATGTAAAATTCCAACCTGTACTTGTGCACAATACATCAATCCAATAGAAGAAATTGATGAAGATTTATTGTAAATAACTTCTTGAAAAGAAATTTTTTAAATTATACCTAAATCATTTAATTCTTTTTGTATCTCAGAATCTACTCTTGCTCCAGAACCACATTTGCTACACATACCTGTTTCAGTAGGATCATCTTTCATTTTTTTTTCACATTCTACACATTTGTTAATACCTTTTTTGAATCCCATGTCAAAATATCTCCATAAGATTTAGATAAATATTTTTGGAGTTTTTAAAATAATCAATTTAATCAGAAAGGATACTGAGGAAAATCGTTCTAATAATTCATATACGAAAAAAAAATACAGTAATTATGGACAAACATAAACCATCTGATGAAATGATTAAAGAATTAGATAATTTATTGTCAAAGATCAATGCTATGGAAATTGTTGCATCAGATGAATATCAAAAAAATTCAATAAAGATAATGAGGGCATTAGTGGATGGACAAATGCATTCAATTAACGAATTTCAACATTTAAAAAAAGCGATAGATTTATTGACTTTGCAGTTATTTGATGTTAAAAATAAAGTTAAGAATTAAGTCTAGTGTCGCTTAATCCACAACTTGTACATCTGTAAAGATTTGATTTTTCGAGGGTTTTTTCCAAATCCATTTCAGAACCGCAACACGCACAAATAATTTTATCAGAGTTTTTGTTAGGTTCTTCTGTAACACGTACAGCATAATCAGGTTTTGGCTCAGAGATATCATCAGAATTGCAATGAGGTTTGTATTGAGATAAGATTTTTTGTATTACATTATGTCTTTTTTCTTCACTAGATTCAAACATGGGTAAAATTGCAAGATACAAAGATTGTTCAGAGCCTGATTTTTGAAGCCAGCATTGAAATTGTTTATGAGATTTAAAGAACAATTCATCATTAGTCTTTTTACAATCCCCAACATAGATCATGTCAAACTTATCTTTATTTCTAGATAAAATCAAGAAAACTAATTTTTCCATTGGAGGACCCCATTCAGATATAGGTACAGGTCCTAGGAATTCATATTGTAAAATTTGAATACTCAATAATAGTAATTTTAAGTACATCCTTTTCTTTTTATCGGAAAAAACAGTCTAGTGATAAGATCTTAAGATTCACTTCAGACTTGAAAAGATTAAATTCAAGCATTATTGATTCCACGTGAATGAAAAAGCCCCGAAATTTGAGACAAGTGGGATATTCTATGATCTTGGTCTCAGCCAGTCTATTAGCAATTTTAGTTGTAGGTGTAATTATAGGCGAGGATGTGCTTTATGCGGACAACATGTCCAGAAACAATACAGCTCATTTTAATGAGTGTAAAATAAATGATTTCAAAACAGATGGTTGTGAAATATACTGGGATAGAATCAATAACAAAATTTCAGGAATTTATGTGGATCTAGAAAATTAATTCTCATCACTGTTAAAAACTAAAAATCATTTTTTAACTCATTGGCTTTATTTTGATAAAATTTTGCTTTATTATTGTCATTCAGTTCATTTAGATAAATATCTGCTAGTTGTTGAAGAGGGTAAAAATCACGAGGTAGAATTGAAGATAAATTTTTTAAACATTCAATTTTCTTTTCTGAGTTTGATGTTTCAACATAACAAGTGTATAATTCAAGTATAATTTTAGGATCATTGGGATTTGATTCCAATTGTTTATTTAATTGTAAAATTTTTTTTTCAGTATTTTCAAGGGATGAGATACTTGGATTATTTTGTTTCAGTTTGATACTTTTTTTAATTTTATCAAGAAATCCCATAATAACATACAAACATACTAGAAATTAAGAATATTTGTTAAATTAAAAAATCGTATTTTAATATCCATTAGCAAAATCGGAAACCATATTTTTATCTTTAGTTAATCTATTCATTGCAAAGAATGCACCTCCGACAATTCCTGCTTGATAAAAAGTATACAAAAAGATGCCTGAAGAAGTTGGATCAGATTTTGTGAAACTTAATGCAAGAACAGTGACAAAAACAAATGTACTAGCAGAA
>DASCQR010000051.1:0-3507 GCA_036013185.1 Candidatus Nitrosopumilus sp.
TGGAATAAAACCTGACTTTACAAAACGTGAGCAAGTAAAGGCAAAAATTTAGATAATTTTTCTTGAAATTCTTTTTAGAATTATAAGATTTAATTAAATATGGTATTTTTTTATTAGTATCATGAAAGCAATTTGGAACAATGTAGTAATCGCTGAAAGTGATAATACTGAAATTGTTGAGGGAAATCATTATTTCCCATTTGATTCAATAAAGTCAGAATTTTTTTCAAAGACTGAATTAACTACTGTGTGTGGCTGGAAAGGTAAAGCTAATTATTATTCTGTAACAGTTGATGATAAAACCAACAAAGATTGTGCATGGTATTATGCAGAACCTAATGATGCTGCTAAAAAAATTAAGGGCATGGTTGCATTTTGGAATGGTATCCAAGTACAATAACTCTTCAAGTTCTCTAGTACTTTTTATGATGTAATTTGAATTCATATTCAATAATTTTGATTATTGGTATTTCGGTAATTGGAATAATGGCTGTAATTTTTGGAAATGATATTGCAAAATTATCCATTTCAACAGAAAAATATTCTCTCTATGTTGATCCCCTTCTTGACAAACAAAGTCTTTTTGTTATGGGCAGGGTAACATTGCAAAACACTGGATCTGAAACCATTACTAATATTCACATAAATTTTGGAGATGGTGATATTCTTGATATCTCATCATTAGAGCCTGGAAAGAAAATTATTGTTTCTCCGCCTCCTGATAATTCGATGCAATTTGTTATGATAAGTGCTGATAACGAAGTATTTGTAAACAAAGCTTATCGTGAAATGCCTAAGATGGTTGGCATGATGGGTTCTTGATCATCAGAGCAGTTAAATCCTATTAATCAAGATTTGAATTGTTTGAATTTTTTAACTTCTGGTAAGGTAAAGGATCTATACGACGTAGATGAAAGTACTCTCCTTTTCAAATTCTCTAACCGAGTTTCCGCATATGATGTAAAATTCAAGCAAGATATTCCAAAAAAGGGGGAAGTTTTGTGTCGTTTTGCTGAATTTTGGTTTGATAAACTGGATGTTTCAAATCATTTTCTAAAACGAAAATCTGAAACAGAAATTTCTGTCAAAAAAATGAAAATGATTCCTATGGAATGTGTGGTTCGAGGTTATTTTTATGGTAGTTTAATTGGTCGATGGAAAAACGGGGATGTCAAATTGCCTGAAAATACTGATACTCAAATGGGTGCAAAATTAACTGAACCATTTTTTGATCCAACTACAAAGTCCGAACATGATATCCCTGTTGACAAAACAAAAGCACTAGAAATGAATCTAGTTTCTGAAGAACAATATTCTTGGTTAGAAAAAACATCTGTAGATATCTATAATCAAATGGTTATTGTTGCTGATGCTGCTGGATTTATTTTAGCTGATTTAAAATTGGAATTTGGAATTTTAGATGGTGAAATTGTTTTAGGAGATTCAATTGGACCTGACGAGTATAGATTATGGCCAAAAGAATCCTATACTATTGGAAAAATTCAAGAATCATATGACAAACAAATTTTGCGTGATTGGTTAACTGCTAACGGGTATCAAAAACAATTTGAAGATGACCGAAATAATGGAAAAGAACCAGTTGCACCAGAAATCCCATCAGAAATAATTCAAACAATTACTCAAAGATATGTAATTGCATTTGAGAAATTAACTGGATTGTCTCTTTAGATAATTTCTATACGTAATGTTGACTGTTAGTTAACTTTCAACTCGATTATTGATTTTCATATTCTCTTAATTCTATCTCCAATTGGCTATTTGCCAATACATGTTTTGAAATTATCCTTTTTTCATATTTTTTTAACCGCTACAATATTATTCAATGCAATACTATTATGTATTAACCACTATTATAATTATTATAGCGCTATTATATTATTTAGATGCAATACAATATTTTTTGTAGCATAAGGTGTTTTTTTGAAATTGGTACTAAGTTTATTAAAGTAAACAAAAATTGATGCGATTAGACAAAAAAATATGATACAAGGATCTTTTAGATCCGATTAAAATCAATTCTTGTATGTCTACATTATTAGAAAAAGAGATTAAAGTAAATCGTATTGTTACTACGAGCACTGATGATGCACGTGCAATTGAAGACCCTGCACGGGCCAAAATAGTAGAAATCCTATATCGACAAACTATGTCTGCTGATCAAATATCTACTACACTAAAAAAACACGGATACAAAAAAGCACTAACTACAGTAAGACATCATTTGGAAATTTTGAAAAATTCTGGATTAATTGAAATTGCCAGGATTGAAGAATCTAGAGGTGCTATCACTAAATTTTACAGCACATCAACAAAACTATTAGATTTTCAAACTCCTGAAAACTTTGATTCTACATATTCAAAAATCATTGACAATACATCTGAAAAGATTGAAAAAATTCTCAAATCCCTTGGACCTAAAACTAGTAAATCTAAGGGAAAAAAATCTGCTGAGTATTCTCAATATTTGGTAATGGAAATAATGAATAGAGCAATGACTAACGTGCTTGAAAAATCCAATAAAAAATAATACTATTATTTTTTATTTGGCGATCTTTTCATTCTCTTATTGTAAAATCAAAACACTCCAAATTTTGATAAAAATATGATGAAGTTGGTACATCCAAACTTTATTTTATGGATGATACAAAAATAGAAAAATGACTGATAAAAAAATCCTAAAATTATTTTCAGAAAAAAATCTTGTTTTCATTGCAACTATCATGAAAGATGGGTCTCCTCAGGTTTCTCCTGTATGGGCAAATTATGAAGATGGATTTATTTTAGTAAATACTGCAGAAGGCAGAATAAAACACAAAAATATTTTACGTGATCCTCGTGTTGCAGTTTCTGTTACCTCAAATGATAATCCTCTTGACATGACGACAATCAGGGGCAAGGTGATTGAGATAATTTCTGATTCTGAATATCATCATGCTGATAAATTAACTCAACAGTATATGGGACGTTCTAATTATCCATTTAAACAAGAAAATGAAAAACGCATTATTTTAAAAATCAAACCTGAAAAAATTTTTGTTTTACCTGAATTACAAATGTCTGATTGATTTACTTCTAAAGATTTATTATATTTCTAAATTCGAATTTAGAAACATATTGAATTCAGTATAGTAAGTTTGAAAAAAGGTGTATAGGCAGCTTAACGTTTTCGTTTAGCTGCCTTTCTCTTTGGAGCGGCTTTGCGTTTTGGAGCTGCTTTGCGTTTTGGAGCTGCTTTCCTTTTTGCTGCCTTTCTCTTTGGAGCTGCTTTTTTAGCTGCAGTTTTTCTCTTTGGAGCGGCTTTCCTTTTTGCCTTTCTCTTTGGAGCTGCTTTTTTCTTAGCTGCCTTTCTCTTTGGAGCTGCTTTTTTCTTAGCTGCAGTTTTTCTCTTTGGAGCTGCTTTTTTACCTGCATTCTTCCTTCGAGTTGCTGCTGCCTTTCTCCTTCGAGTTGCTGCTGCCTTTAGTGCTTCAGCTGCTTTTTTAGCTG
>DASCQR010000052.1:0-1856 GCA_036013185.1 Candidatus Nitrosopumilus sp.
AGCACCTGCTAAAAAAGCAGCACCTGCTAAAAAAGAAGCACCTGCTAAAAAAGAAGCACCTGCTAAAAAAGAAGCACCTGCTAAAAAAGAAGCACCTGCTAAAGATTCAAATTAACAATTTTTAATCAAACAAAATTCATCTTTCTAAAACGAATAATGATCATCGATGATATCATTTTTCATTTTAGGTGGTTCTTTCTTGTCTAATTTGGATGTAGGCAAATCCATGAAAAAACAAAATACTTTTTTTTCTATTGCATTTGTGAAATCATTTTTCATTACTCTATAATGTCTGTCTTTGATTTATCTTCTTCTTTTAGGATGATTGATTTAAACTGATTTTGGGCTTGGATCAAACTTAAATATTTTTTTTACTTACTTAATTTAACAAGAAAATGCTGTTATTTGTAGATCTGGATAATAGAGGGTAGTGGAATGCTTTCTTTTCCATCATTTCCTTGTTGTAGATGCTAATTTGTAAATGTCAAAAATTTTAAGTTATGTCTATTTATTGTAATTTAATATGGTTGAGATATTTGTTTATTGTAAAACATGTGGTAAAAAAGTTAAAGCAATAATTTTGACTAAACATGAAAAGGAATACGATGATTCTATTTCTGGTTATAGAAGTTTTGGAATGGTTAGAGTCTTGGAACATAATATTGGATTCAGAAAAACTTGTACTGATACATCTCAAATGAAAGCCGTTGTTGAGTCTGATTCTAAAGATGATAATGGAGTAATGAATTAAACAATTTTTTAATTATTGAATTTAAGATTATTCTAATTGATACAAATCTAATTTGCAATCTATGCTGCAATCTGGTGTATCCCAATCAAGGGTTTGTTCTTGTGGGATCATTCCTAATGGATCATAATTGTCAAATTTTGTCATTTTTTGAACTGATGACAACATGATTATTTTTGATTCATCTGAAGATGACATATCTATTTGTGAATTGGATTCATTTGTGATTTCAGATGTAATGTTTTTGATTGAATTAATTACTCCAACTGGAATATTTTGTCCTCCCACCACATATAACATTGAACTTTTAATTGAATTTGGTGTAACATTACCATAAAGCATTTTTAATGAATCTCTGAGAGATTCTTCAATATTTTGCCCATTCTTACTAGAAGTAAGTATGTTTATTTCTGATGAAATTTCTGACGATTTAAGTGATTTAACTACGTGCATAATTGCAGAGTTTGCAATATCATAACACGATTTAGGAGTTAAATCTGGATTACTTTCTAATAATGAATCGTTGTCTAAAACAATTGTACATTGTGAGTTTTCTCTAACTCTTTTTAGAGCTATTCCTGAATTGAAAATTCTTTCTTTCTCGTATTTGAATGGCATTACTGCAAATGAAATTAATCCTTTGTTTGATTTCTTACAAATTTCTGCAACAACTGGAGCTATTGCAGAACCAGCTTTTCCTGCTAAATTACTCATTAATACTATGGTGGAGTATTGTGAAATTTTGGATTTGATGTCTTCAAATTGTTTGTAAGTTGAACCTCTGATTAATTGAATTGATGGATTAATGATTGAATCTGTAGTGATGTGAATTGATTCATTCTCAGAAGAGAAATCTTTTGAATCATTACTTATCAATAGACAATCAGAATTTAGAGTATTTTTTGCATCATTTGCTAATTTTGAGCCTACTCCACCTAGGCCTACAACCAATACTGGTTCTTTTACTTCAAAACTCATTCTAATCTTATTCTCAGATTTACATAAAAAACCTTCTTACGTTTTTTTTATCAAATTTTAGATCGAAAAAAATTAGCTTACGATCTTACCGATCAATCTTTTTCTTGTGGCATCAGTGATTTCAACTATA
>DASCQR010000053.1:0-13733 GCA_036013185.1 Candidatus Nitrosopumilus sp.
ACTAAAAATAATTGCAAAAAATAAAGAAGGTGATTTTGGTACAATCGATCCTTCCTCAGTCATTAGGGGAGATAATGTCATTGATGAATACAAAGTATTAATTGAAGAAAACAAAAAAATTGAAAATAAAGGTCTATCAACAGAATCTGTAGGAATTCAAATTCCTTCAACAAAAAATATTGATGAAACAGTAATTTATGATATGAATTTGATTAATGGATTAAAAATGAAATTTAAAGAATGGAAAACAGGTTGGAAAGAACAACATTTAAGATCAGGAGATGAATTCGACGATGAAAATTTCATTGAAGGAAATGAACCATTTTTTACAGATATTAGAAAATCAATTAAAACAAAAATTGTAATTTTATTGGATCATTCATCAAGCATATCTTCAGATGCAATTGAATATAAAAAAGCAACAATTGCATTATGTGAAGTTTTAGCATTTCTTCAAGTGAAATTTGCAGTATATGCATTCAGTACAGAGAATAGATCAGTAGTTTGTTGGTCTATAAAAGAAGAAAATATGAAATGGAATAACATTACTGCAAAAAGATTAGCACAGATAGTTGCAAATGGTTCTACACCATTAGCAGAAGTTTATGATAAAATGTTTTCAACATTACAAGCTAAACAACCAAATATTTTTTTGACATTAACCGATGGAGAACCATCAGATTCAAATGCAGTTAGAAAAATGACAAAAGCACTAAAAGGATTAGGAATTAGCATGGTTGCATTAGGATTAGGTCCAAATACAGTTAGAGCCACCACCATAGCAAATAATCTAAAACATTTAGGTTATGATAAAACTATGGCAGTTAGCAGATTGAAAGATATTCCAAATAAAGTAATCAATCTTTTAGATGTATAAATATAAAAGAAAAAAATTGAGAATTAGAATTTAGAGTATCAGATATTTTATATGACCTTGAAAAAATTAAAAAATGGAGATAGATTTGGATCAAAATCAAGAAAATGGCATTGATAAAGTTCTACTAGAACGATTTGAAGAAGAAATTTGGAATAAAGTACCTCATTTAGAAAATAACAAAGAAGGTTCAAAAATTATCAATGCAACACCTCTAGTAGATATTACATCAGATTTTAAAGAATGTGCTAAAAAAGTTTACAATATAGATCTTACAAATTCTGAATTACAAGTTTATGGAAAATTAGACTCAACATTACTTACAGGTTCAATCAAGGTTAGACCTGCCGCAAATATTATTCACGATGCAATCATGACAGGGAAGATTAAAAGTGGTCAAACAGTGATTGAAGCTACCTCAGGTAATTTCGGCATAGCTTTAGGAATGTTATCAAAATTAGGGTTACAAGTAGTTACCATTGTTTCAAGAAAATTACAAGAAGGAGTATTTCATGAATTACGAAAAATGAATATCAAAATCATGGATTTAGAAATGGATATTTGTCCTGCTCCAGGAATGGAAGGAAAAAAAGATGAATTAGTTGCAAAAGCAACAGCTGTAAATGTTCGTTCCCAATTAACTCAATTAGGTTTTGATCCTAGTATTTTTGATAATTCAATTACTGAAATTGAATCACTCTTAGGTAAACAAGATATAATTAATTTAGCAAAACTAATTTCAGAAAAATACAATTGTTTTTGTCCAGAACAATATGATAATGATTTGAATGTAAACGCACATAGAACAATAACTGGAGCTGAAATAGATCAACAATTGAATGAGGATGGAAATTCACTTGATGAATTTAAAATTCTATGTACATTTGGTACAGGTGGAACTTCTGGTGGATTAAGTAGGTATATTTCTGAAAAATATAATAAAAAAGGTGTTCATGTAATTTTTCCACCAGGTGGACAAGATGTTGCAGGAATTAGAACTCACAATAATGCAGATGGTTTGAAATATTATCAACCAGAAAATTATGCTGGAGAATATGAAGTTGATTTTGAAAAAGCAAAACCTCTCTTGAAATTTTTTGTAGATAAGGGTCACGACATTGGAGAGAGTAGTGCATTAGAACTTTATGCAACTCTACAGTTAGCCAGCACAAATAAAGGAAATAAATTTGTGGTAATGATTTGTGATGGAATAGAAAAATATAGGAAAAATTTGGAAAAAATAGGAAAAATACAGCCTCCAGGGCAGGTTTCAGAACAGGAAGTAGCTTCAAATTCATCAGAATATGATAAAGTTATTTGGATTCATACACAATATACACCACAAGAAGGTGGAATAGAATTACTTGCAAAATCTCTAGGAATTGATAAAAACAAAATCATAATACCAAATGCAAGAGCAGCACAACAACTATTATCAGGACAAGAAATTCCTGAAGAAATCAATAATTCACTTCAAGAATCAAAAGGTAAATCGCTAATGGTTTGTATGGCAGGTAGAACTTCCCTAATGGCTGCAAATGTATTAGCAGAGAAAGGAATTGTTACAGATAGTTTAATTGGAGGAATTACAGAACTTCATGAGGCAAAAAATAGTCAACTTTCAGAATTAGTAAAACAAGCTTCACAGTTTTAAGTAATAAGAAATTTTATTGTTAAACAATTATGAAATGTCTTTCAATTTGTCAACCATTTGCAGATTTGATAATTCAAAACAAAAAAACAATTGAATTAAGAAAATGGAATACTAATTTTCGAGGAATTTTTTTAGTTCATGCACCAATTAAAATTAGAAAAGAAGATTGTAAAAGATTGAAAATTAATAAAAAATTTACAACAGGTGCAATAATAGGTAAAGTAGAACTTTATGATGTAAAAAATTATGAATCCTTAGAGGAAATAAAAAAAGACAAAAAGAAACATTATAGTTCAAATAATTTTCAAAAAAAAATTCATGGATTTGTTTTAAAAAATGCAAAACCATTAAGAATTCCTATTCCATGTAAAGGTCAATTAGGATTTTTTGACATAAATTTACCAAAAATGAAAATGATAGATGATAAAATAATGAATGATATGATTGAAGAAGAATTCACCTATCAGTGGGTGGGTCATCATTGAAAATGAAAGCACACAAAAAATATTGCTAGTATATATATGGAAATACATAAACTACCACGCATGCCACAGACTAAACCAATTGTTAGCATAGTAAATGTAGTTGCATCAGCATCAATTGATCAAAAAATGGATTTAGTGAATATAACAAAAAAATTTCCTGAAACAGAATATAATCCTGAACAATTTCCAGGATTAGTGTTTAGATTAACAAATCCAAAAACTGCAACCTTAATTTTTAGGACAGGTAAAATGGTATGTACAGGAGCAAAATCTGAAGAATTATCAATAGCAGCTGTAAATACAGTAGTTCAAAAATTAAGAAAAGCAAAAATCAAAATAGAAAAAGATGCAATTATTTCAGTACAAAATATTGTTTCATCAATTAGCCTAGGTGGAAAAATCCATTTAGAAAGAGCTGCTAAATCATTACCAAGAAGTATGTACGAACCAGAACAATTTCCAGGTTTAATTCACAGAATGCTTGATCCAAAAACAGTTATTCTATTATTTGCATCAGGGAAATTGGTATGTACAGGAGCAAAAAAAGAAACAGAAGTTTATAGATCTGTACATAATTTACATTCGTTACTAGAAGAAAAGAATTTAATGATTTATGATTAATGAAAGAAAAATTGTCAAATAATATTAATGAAGAAGAAAAAATCAAATTAACACCAGAAACGGGATTTAATTTGGTCGGAATTGATTATTTTGAAAATCCTGAAGGACAATTATATTTAATTAAACATTTTGAAATGTATCAAGATGCTCTAAATGCAAAAAAAGAAAGAAAAAAACAAGAAGAGTTCTTTATACTTTACAAAGATCAAAATAATAAATTTTGTTTAAGATGAATTAGAAAAAATGTTTAACTTTACAAAAATTTACAATATATTTTATCATCAATGAAATAATGTAAAAAATAGTGACTAATGAAGTAGATAATCTAATTGATACATTATATGAGAAAGAGACATCAAATCAGACACAAACCATATCTGAAAAAAATATTCGCAAAAGTTCAAAAGCAAAATATCAAATTTTTGATGAATCAGAGTTTACTCGTGGTAGAGAAGTATTAGGAGAGATAATTGTGCATGGAATGTTAGCATCAGGTGGAACCGATATAGATTGGTTAATTGAGCATAAAGGAGGTTTCATAATTTTAGAATTCAAAGGATTTCATAACGATAAAATCAACATTCCACAAGGACAGATTATAGCGTATGAAAAATTATATGAGAAATTGAATCAGTCTACAAAATGTTATTTGTATGTTGTAGGATGCGATGATATTGATTTTTCTAATCCAAATTCATCAGTATGGATTTTTGAAATGAATCAATGGTCAAAAAATACAATTCCTAAAAATACTTCTGATATTTATGATGAGAATTCAAATAAACAAAATAAATTTATTGTTTATCGTGAATATATGGAAGAGATTAATGTAGAAAAATTACGACAGATTATTGATTCACATTGGAAAGAATTTGAAACATTATGAAGTAAATGAAAATTTAATAGATTTTATTTCTGAACCATTTTCTACTTTTACAGTATATGTACCAGAATTTTCCCATCCATCTCCATCAGCAATAGCTAATGTAGAATATTTTCCGTTATTTTTTACAGAAACTTGTTCAGCCCATACAAGTTTATTATCTGGATTTATTATTGACAAATTTACAATTACAGTGTCAGAAGAAATCCCATGAATCGAAATAAGATCTGTTTTAGAATATGAAGATAAATCAGTTTGAATGGATAAATCTAATTTAATTTCAGAAATAGGATTGGGTATAGATGAATCAGTATTATTAGAAAGTAAAAATACAGCAGCAACAATAATGACAATAGCAATTCCACCAAGTCCTAAAAATAATTTTGAGTTTTTAGAATTTGACTTGCCAGAAATTTCACGTTGAGTAGATTGTGATAAAACTTCAGAATCGGATTTAGAGGAATTAACATCAGAAATTGTAGAGTTAGTAATTTCAATTTTTTCAGGTGCAATTTCAGATTTTTTACCTAAATATTGTTCTGCTAGTTTTTGAACATAATTTCGTTCATAATTACTAATTACTTCATTATTTTTACAGGCTCTAGCGATTTGTTTGAGGATACGATCATCACCAAAATCCCCATCTAATAATGAATTTACATCATCTAATAGTGAATCACTCATACTAATTTTTCCACATATTCATTATTTATGATTAGCTTGTTTAAGATTTCGAGTGATTTCTTCGAAGAAGAAAAATTTGTAAATTATTATATAAATTAAAAACTAGTTTGAAAGTGTTTTTTGGGCCTGTATGATTACAGTTCTAATGTAATCTTTAGCAGTAGAATCAGTTACTCCCATTTGTTTTGCTCGACGGAAAATATCATTTTCTTCAGGATTACTCAAATAGCATTTTAATAGATAGTTTAATCGATGAGATCTTTTTTCATCACTTTTCATAATTTTGGTTAATTTAGATATTAAAAAGATATGAGGATAATGGAATAACCAACAACAAGAATAGTCAGATGGGTATATGTTGATCCCATAAAGCAATTGTAATATGAAAAAAATTGAAGCTACTATTCAAAGTGGTAAAATTAACATAGTTTCTGAAGCAGTTGATGAATTGGTAAGTGGATTTACAGTAATAGAAGGAAAAGGTAGAGGTTCAGGAAAGAGGCAAAATATTAGATCTGGGAGAGGAACCAAAATGCAAACTGAGGAATTTAACAAAGTTTCAATAATTCAAACAATTGTTGATGACTCTCTAGTTGAAAAAGTATCAAAAACAATTGAAGATTTAGCATATACTGGTGAAGAAAGTGATGGAGTTATCATAATTAGTGATATCGAAAGTATGTTAAATATTGGAACAAAAAAGAAAGATTCCTGAACATATTAAATAATCATAAATAAAAAATCAAACTATAAAGAAATGATCTGCTGAGAGGTCACAACTCCTCTCAGGTCGTTATCCTTTTGGAGGACATGTTTTTGAAGGGATATTGTTTATAACAAAATAACTATAAAAGCACATAAAAAATTTAGAAAATAATTAAGCATGAATTAGAAATTTATGAAATCATATATGCATTTGTCATAATTTTTTCTAATTCATCAATGTTTGTAGCAAATGTAATTTTAGATCGAACTTTTGAACCTCCTTTCATACCTTTAGTAAACCTCATTGCTTGGCCCTTTAGATTTGCAAATTTAATTTTGTATTTACTTGTAAGGTGTAGATATTCAAAAAATGAATCTAATTTATCCTTAAAAGAATATTCTTGATAAGAATTAGTTTTAAGAAAGTCATTGATTTGTTGAAACAAAAATGGATTACCCATTGCACCACGACCAATCATCACATAATCACAATTTGTTTCATCAATCATTTTTTTTGCATCTTCAGGAGTACTAATATCACCATTACCAACAATAGGAATATTTGAAATTTCTTTTAGTTCTTTAATTAATTCCCAATCTGCATTACCAGAATAACCTTGATTTACTGTACGAGGATGAAATGTAATCATTTCAATCCCTTCATCTTCAGCAATTTCAGCAATATCTCTAAATAAATTACGACTTGAATCAGTAACACCAGAACGAATTTTTAGAGTTACAGGTTTTTTCACTGCATTGACAAGAGTTTTGAAAATTTGTTCAGTCAGATTGGATTGTTGTAAAAGAGCTCCTCCAGCCATCTGTTGTGTAATATGTGGTGCAGGACATCCCATATTGTAATCAATTATATCAAAAAAAGGTTCAACAATTTTTGCAGCCTTTTCTAATGCAGATAAATCAGATCCAAATAATTGAATTGATAAAGGACGCTCTTGTTCTGAATATTCAATAAATTCTGTTATTGTTTTCATATTTTCTTTGAGTTGTTTTTCTTTTGCGATAATGCTATGAATATTAGTAAATTCAGTCACTACAAGACCTGCACCCATTTTTTTACATTGCAATCTAAGTGCTGGATCACTAACTCCAGCCATTGGAGCTAAAAATGCTCTACTTGAAAATTTTGGAAGCATAAATAAATTCTAATTTTTCGAGATATTAATTATTTAAGGAAAGGAATCTGGGCAACCGTCAGTATCTTTGTATTTATTCCAAGTTTCAGGTTCAGAAGGGCATGAATCAACTTCGTCATCATATCCATCTTGATCAGAATCAGTTGTTGGTCTAACAGTAGATTCTGCACCAATTATGTCTGGGCAACCGTCAGTATCTTGGAAACCATTATAATTTTCAGATTCATCAAGGCATTGATCCCATCTATCATCAATACCATCAGAATCATTGTCTATTGATTGATACTTTGGAGAAATTGCAGAATAATCATCAGAAATTGTGTCGGGACAGCCATCAGCATCTTGGAATTGATTGTAAACTTCCCTATCATATTTACAATCATCTAATGAATCAATTATTCCATCAAAGTCTGCATCTGCAATAGAATTTACAGGAATATTGTCAGGACAACCGTCAGAATCAAAATAACCATTATATCGTTCAGAAATCGTTGGACATAGATCTAAGTTATCAGGAATTGCATCATTATCAGAATCAATTAAAGAAGAATCAATAGGAATTGAAAATCCAATTACATCAGGACAACCGTCAGCATCTGCAAAGCCATTATAATTTTCAGGTTCATCAAGGCATTGATCCCATCTATCATCAATACCATCAGAATCATTGTCAGGTAATTGATATGTGAATAGTTCTATAGTTTCAACAGAATCAGGGCAACCGTCAGCATCTTTGAAACCATTATAGGTTTCAGAGATATTTGGACAAAGATCAATTGAATTTGAGATTCCATCTTGATCAGTGTCACTCATAATTGGGTCATCAGGGCAACCGTCAGCATCTAAAAATCTATTATAATTTTCTGGGGCATTAGGACAAAGATCAACGTTATCAATAATTCCATCATTGTCAGAATCTACAGCTAATCTTTGATCATATAGTATATCAGGACAACCGTCTTCATCTTGGAAACCATTGTAGGTTTCTACTGCATATTTACAATCATCAAAAATATCTAAAATCGAGTCATAATCAGAATCTGTTTGAGAAATAAAATCAGGACAACCGTCTTCATCTTGGAAACCATTGTAGGTTTCAGGCAATGAAATGCATTGATCTAAATTATCAAAAATATTATCTTTGTCTGAATCATAAATAGGAATTTCAGAAAATACATCATCAGGACAACCGTCTTCATCTTGGAAATTGTTGAAAGTTTCTTGAACTAATTTACATTGATCAATACTATCTAAGATTCCATCATAATCAGTATCATAATCTGCAAGAAATTCCGGACAACCGTCATGATCTTGGAAATCATTGTAGGTTTCAGGCAATGAAATGCATTGATCAATACTATCTAAGATTCCATCATTATCAGAATCATTCATTAAATTATCAACAAATAATTCAGTTGAATGTTCGTCAGGACAACCGTCAGTATCTTGAATATTGTTGAAAGTTTCCTTTTGGTATGGACAAAGATCTATTGTGTCACGTATTCCATCTAGATCAGAATCAAGTGCTATATGATCTGGAGAAATATCAGGACAACCGTCTTCATCTTGGAAATCATTTATTCTTTCTCGTTCATTAATACATTGATCATCAACATCTAAAATTCCGTCATAATCGGTATCAAGAACAATTATCTCATCAGGACAACCGTCAAAATCTGCAAAACCATTCCATGTTTCAAGAGTTGAAGGGCAGTTATCTAAAAAGTCTTGAATACCATCAGAATCAGAATCAATTGCAAGTGTATCAGGACAACCGTCTTCATCTTGGAAACCATTGTAGACTTCAGAAATCAGTGGGCAGTTATCTTCTAAGTCAGAAATTTGATCCAAATCTTGATCAAAAATTAATTCTAATGAATTATCATCAGGACAACCGTCTTCATCTTCAAATCCGTTAAAAAATTCTGGAAGTAAAATACATTGATCAATATTATCAGGGATGGAATCAGAATCAGTATCTACCCAAGTAAAATTTCTCGAAGGGCAACCGTCAATTTCACCAAAATAATCCTCTTGAAGACGTGGGCAATTATCAATTTCATCTAAAACCCCATCATCATCAATATCAGTATCAGCTAAAACTGGTGAAATTGGAATACTAAGTGTGGAACCAAGTAAGAACAAAAATACAAGAGCGAATTTGACTTTCAATTTATGATTTATTTAAATAATTCCAGTTATTAAATTACACTTTCATTTCGTGAAATGTACTACTTTACTCTATATACCATTCTAAATGAATTTAAGTAAATCAAATTAAAATTAGGAATATGAGTTGTTCTGGAGAAATTGTAGATAATCAAGAAGACAATCTAATTCAGATAAAGCCTGCCATTGCTGCTCAACTTAAAAAGGCAAAATACGGTGTATCAGATCATTCTACAGTAGAATTATGCCATTGGACAAAAAAATCTTTTAAGCACGAAGGAAGTTGCTACAAACATCAATTCTATGGAATTTTAACACATAGATGTATGGAATTTTCACCAGCTGGAATGTATTGTGAAAATCGATGTGTTTATTGTTGGAGACCTATGGAATTTTATGATGCAATGAATATGGAAGTAAAACAAGTTGCAGAACCTGAACAAATTTTAAGAAAATTAATGAGTGAAAGAAAAAAATTAATTGATGGATTTTATGGAGACTCAAGAAATGATAATCAAAGATTAGATGAATCATTATTACCGACTCATTATGCAATTTCATTATCAGGAGAACCAACGATGTATCCAAAATTACCTGAATTAATTAAATATCTAAAATCATTAGAAGCAACGAAATCAATATTTCTTGTAACAAATGGACAAGAACCGGATATGATTCAAAGATTACAAGATGAAGATGCACTACCAACACAATTGTATTTATCAACAAATGCAGCAGATTATGAATCATTTATAGAAATTAACAAGCCCAAATATGATGATTCATGGGAAAGATGGAATAAAACATTAGATATGTTAAAAAATCTCAATACACGTACAGTGTTAAGAATTACATTAATTAGAAATTACAATGATCAAAAAGAAATGATACCTGCATTTGCAGAAATGTTTAGAAAAGCTAGTCCACACTTTATAGAAATAAAATCATATATGCATATTGGACGTTCAACTAACAGACTTGAGCATGAAAATATGTTAGAAATGTCGGAAGTAAAAAAATTTAGTGAAGAAATTTCTAAACAAAGTAAAATATTTTCAGTGATGGATGAAAGTCTCGTTTCAAGAATATCAATTCTACAAAATAATGAGCGTTTTATTGATCGTTGGATTCCTTCTTATGTAAATACCAATTAGAAAATTTTTTTAATGCTTTGTATCTATGTGAAAGATTATTTTTTTCAGTCAATTCAGCAAAAGTTTTCTTTTTATTTTTTGGAATGAATATTGGATCATATCCCCAACCCTTACCTTTTTCAGATGTAGATATTTTTCCATCAATTTTACCCTCAAATGATTTCAAATTATTTTTATCACAATAAGTTATGGTTGAAACAAATTGTGCATTTCTATTTCTTTTCAATAAATTAAGAATTCCTAGATTTCCAATAGTTTTATGAACATAAGACGAATAGGGACCTGGAAATCCATTAAGAGATTCAATACTCATGCCATCGTCTTCAACAAGCAAAGGTTTTTTACATTTTGAAAACGCCTCTTGTGATTTTTTAATAGAAATTTGTTTAATTGAGGAAGATTGAATTTCTTCTAAAGTCAATTTAAAAAATTTGATCGTGATCCCAAAAGAATCTAAAATTTCTTTCGCCTCATTGAATTTATGAATGTTGGAAGATACAAAAAGTAGATCAGACAACTTGTGCATACCTACCACGACTTTCAATATCTGAAACTAATCTTACAATTTTAGTCTGATAAGTACTTCCAACGATAGATTTGTAACCATTAAGAAAATTTTTCCAACAAGATTGCATGATTTTTGCATGTGCACTATTAAGAATTTCTTTGATTAATCGTAAATCAACAGCATGATCTTCAGGTTTAATTGTATTTTGAGAAAGCCCAAAATCAATCATGTAAATAATATTTTTAAATAAAATAAAATTTGACGTAGTTAAATCACCATGCATTACTCCATTTTTATGTAATAATCCTACTAATTTTCCAATTTCTTTAGAAACTTCAATTATTTTTGATTCAGTTAAATCATGAACAGATTTTCCAGGAATTTCTTGCATTATAATCATACTTTTTTCTAAATTTACAAAATAAACAAGGGGTGATGGAATTCCAAAAGACTTTACCAAAGAAAGCATTTGTGATTCCTTAATTGTACGCTGTTTACGAATTTTTGAATCAAGTAAAGAATTTCTATAATTTTTAATTTTTCTTATCTTAAAAATAGATTTATGATCTTTCCATAAACCTATGTGGATATCAGCTTCTGCACCTTTTTTTATTAATTTCACTAACATTATATCTAAAAGAATTCAATAAAAATTAATCATGGAAGATGGAGAAAAAAGAATAAAACAAGAAGATTGTAATGAGGATAACTTGGGTCCAGGAATTTTGACATTAACAAATAAGAGACTAGCATTTGATAAAACAAAATCAAGAATTATGGATTTTACAAAACGTATGGGTGAAACTGTTCTAGATGTACCATTAGAAAACGTGATAAAAACCTGGAAAGAAGGGTTGTTCATTAAAAAAGCATGTTTTACAGCAAAAACAGACAAAGGTGAGCAGACATACAAATTTGGAGTATTCAATACAAAAAGTTGGGTTAAAACAATAGATGAAGCAATACATCAAAAATAATTTTAATAATTTACTTTAACGGAATCCAATCGCCAAGATTGAGTGACAAAGGTATCCTTTAATGAAACACCCTCTTTTACTTGTGATTCTAAAAGTCCAGTCCAACATATTTGACTACCGCAGTCTCCAGCATATTGTAATGGTACAACAAAAAATTTGGAGTTATGTCTTTTACATACATCTTTTAACATTGCAGACAATCTTTTATTGGCAGCAACACCACCTACAATCATTAATTCTTTTTTTGAAGTAAACGATAATGCACGTTCTACAGTTTCACTGATCATTGCAAATGCAGTCTCTTGAAGAGAATAGCATGCATCTACTTTACTTTTTTCAGAAATAGGTTTTGTTGCAGATAATAATCCAGAAAAAGATACATCATTTCCTTTAACAGAATATGGTAATGTAACATAATTTGAAGAGGTAGATGCTAATTCTTCAATATTTTTTCCACATGGTGATGCAAATCCAATTGATCTACCAAATTGATCAAGTAGTTGACCCAATGTAATATCTAATGTTTCACCAAAAACTCTCCATTGTTTATTTAGAAATGACAAAAGCATTGTATGTCCACCTGAAACTAGAAGAACTAAAGGATCATTTGCACCAGTTAGTAATTTTCCTAATTCAATATGACCGATTGCATGATTTACTGGATAAATTGGAATTTTATAAAATGAAGACAAAGATCTTGCAACTACTGCGCCTACACGAAGGCAAGGACCTAATCCAGGTCCAGCTGCATATGAAATAATATCTAAATCTTGAATAGATACATTAGATTCTTTAAGGCATTTAGATAATACTAAAGAACTATTTTCAATATGATGACGAGATGCTTCACGTGGATGAATTCCCTGACCAGCATCAGGTCGAAAAATTTTTCTAACATCAGATAAAATTTTACCTTTTTTGCCTTTTTTTTCAATTATTGCACAAGAAAATGTATGAGCAGTACTTTCAATTCCTAAACCAAGCATATTATCCCCTACTTAATGTAGAAACGATTTTAATCACATCGCCATGTTTTAATTTTTGATCACCGCTGATTCTTTGCTTAGTTTTACAATCTATTGCATGTAAAAATCCTTTTGCAATATCTGCATGAATTAAAACTGCTAAATCTTTAGCAGTTGAATCTTGTGGAAGCAGTTTTGTATCAGGTAAAATAATTCCATCTTTGTTAGTAAGTTTTGTTTCATCTTCCACAGGGTATACAGCAATCAAATTTAATGAGTCAAACACTGCTGTATTTAGAATTTTTTGAATTCCAGTAGATTCAATTTTAGAAAAAATTTTACTAACTAGATCAAGTGCTTTTTGTTGTGGAACAGGTATTTCTTTTTCCTCGTTGATTTTAAATCCATTATCACCAGAATTGTAATTAATTATTCCAGCCTTTGAAGCTTTTCTTAATAATAATTCTGTTTCAGCACTACAAGGAATAACAATTTTAGAAATTTTTTTAATTATATCAAGATCTTGACAAAGATCTGCTTTGTTTGCAGCAATAACCATGGGTTTAGTATTTTCCCTTAATTCCTTTACAAAAATTTCTATATCAGAATCAGTCCATTCTTTTGGATTTCTAGTGATGAGACCTTGTTTTTGTAACACCAATTGTACTTGATAATCTTTAATCCCCAAACCACTGAATCTTTTTGCAATTCCATCAGTAAGTTTTGCTCTTTTTTGATCTACTTCACGAGTAATTTTATCCCATTCTCTTTTGAGAATATCAATAAACCATTGATCAAACTCGTCTTGAACAAATGCAATATCCTCTAAGGGATCATGAGTTCCAACAGGTATTGGTTGACCTTGAATATCAGTAGTACCTGCAATATCAACAACATGAA
>DASCQR010000054.1:0-3523 GCA_036013185.1 Candidatus Nitrosopumilus sp.
TCGTCAAAAAAATATGGAAAAATATTACAAAACATTGTAAATAAAAAAATTGTAAACCACTATGCTCCATCTGATGAAGTACTGGGTTGGGCAGATAAGGAGAAATTCATTAATGGTCCTTTGGGATTAAATGGTGCAACTGGAAAAACTATTTCAAAATATCATCAAAAATTACTAAAACCAAAAAATCATAGATTTGCAAGTTACGCTGCAGTCTTGAATTCATTTCCATAAGAAATGCCTGTCTCGTATGGTTTTTAGAGCCTGTTTTTTCTTGAATCGTATTGGTAAAGTCTATCAACTTTGTAGTTTTAGGTAAGCAAGATCTTGCATCAGAATTCGGAAAAAAAGGTACAGAATCAGATCTGACTCTTTATGATCGAAAAGAATCTGATGTTATCAAAACTTGGGTAATCCCAAATGGATTCCCAGAAAAAATTCAACCACTATTTCAGGCAATTAATTTAGCTGAATACGTAATCTTTCATGTAGATAAATTAGACAAATTCACCGGCGAACAAATAATTGCTTTAGATTCTTTAAAAAAAGAAAAGGGAATTTTATCTCATACATTTGATGTTGATGAATCAAAACTAAATATGATGATCAAGGGAACTGTTGTTGAAAATTATATTCGTGTAGATCAAGACAAAATTAAAGAAGAGATGAATACTCTTGAACCTATCACAAATGATAATCCTGCTGAATTGTTAATTGATCATTGTTTTGATGTTAAAGGTGTTGGAACTGTTATTTTGGGTAAAGTAACTAATGGAACAATTAAACAATATGACAATCTAAAATTGTATCCTCACGACATTGATGTTTTAATAAAATCAATTCAGATGCATGATGATCCTGTTCCTGAATCCGTTTGTCCTGCTAGAGTAGGTCTTGCAGTAAAGGGTGCTAAACCTGATGAGGTTGGACGTGGTGATGTAATTTCTGTTGAGAATGTAGTTGACATTAAAACTGAAATTGAACTTGATTTTGAGAAAAGTCAATTTTACAAAAGTGAAATTACTGAAAATCAAGGTTGTCTCGTAAATATTGGTTTGCAAACTAAAGCTGCAAAATTTTTATCGATATCTCCATTGAAATTAATTTTTGAAAAACCCATCGTATGTAAAAAAAATGATATTGCAGTAATCTTAAAACCTGAATCTACAACAATTAGAATTTTAGGTACTGGAAAAATCCTATAGTGATTTGTGCCCTTTTTTACAAATTACTGATTTAACATTTAAAAAAATCTACATTCATACCTTTTTTGTTGTCTGAAAAATATGAAATTGGATTAGGTAACAACGATGTAGGCGTGCGTAAAAAAGCAAATTCAGATTTTATCTCTTTTTGGGATGAACAAGCCCGTAATTTGTCTTGGTTTGGTCCATGGGAACAGACTTTGGATTGGAATTCCCCTTTTGCTAAATGGTTTGTAGGAGGTAAAATTAATGCTTCATACAATGCCCTTGACATTCATCAGAAAAACAAATCTGAAAAACCTGCAATTTTGTGGGAAGGTGAAAATGGAGATTCTAAAAAATACACTTATGAGGATTTATTTCGAGAAGTTCAAAAATTTGCAAATGTCTTAAAATCTCTTGGAGTTGAAAAAGGAGATCGTGTAACAATTTATCTTCCAATGGTTCCTGAATTGCCTATTGCAATGCTTGCATGTGCACGAATTGGTGCCATACATACTGTAATTTTCTCTGGATTTAGTGCTGCATCCATTAAAGATAGAATTGATGACTCAAAGTCTAAAATTGTAATTACTGCTGATGGTGGTTTTAGAAGAGGAAAAATTGTTAAATTAAAAGAAGTAATTGATGATGCCATAAAAGATTTTGACTTTATAAAAAATGTCATTGTATTAGAAAGAACAAAAAATAAAATTTCTATTTCATCTAAAGATAAACTTTGGAGTGATTTGATGAATGATGTATCTGATTCATGCAATGCTGAAAAATTAGACAGTGAGCATCCACTTTACATCTTATACACTTCAGGTACTACTGGAAAACCAAAAGGAGTTTTACATGAAACTGGTGGCTATCTTACTCATTTACATTCTACATTTCAATGGGCATTTGACATAAAGGACTCTGATGTGTTTTTTTGCACTGCTGATATTGGGTGGGTAACTGGTCATAGCTATGTAGTTTATGCCCCATTACTTCATGGTGCAACACAAGTGATGTACGAAGGTGCTCCTGATTATCCTGACATGTCTAGAATGTGGGATATTTTGCAAAAGTACAAAGTTTCTATTTTCTACACTACTCCAACTGCACTTAGAATGTTTATGAAATTTGGCGATAACATTCCAAATTCTTTTGATCTTTCTTCTTTACGTTTACTTGGAACTGTTGGTGAACCAATTAACCCTGAAGTTTGGAAATGGTACTACAAAGTAATTGGAAAAGAAAAATGTCCTATTATTGACACCTGGTGGCAAACAGAAACTGGCGGTATGATGATTTCTTCCCTACCTGGATTGGAAACAATCCCTTTGAAACCTGGTTCTGGAACATTGCCTATTCCTGGAATTGATATTTCAGTTGTTGATGAATTCGGTGCTGAAGTTCCTCCTAACACCAAAGGCTATTTGATAATACGAAATCCTTGGCCAGGCATGCTTCAAACCTTATGGGGTGATGATGAAAAATACAGGACCGTTTACTGGTCTAAATACCCCAATTGTTACTATGCCGGTGATTATGCATTAAAAGATGAAGACGGCTATTTTTGGATTTTAGGACGTGCTGATGATGTTCTAAAAATTGCAGGACACAGAATTGGAACTGCAGAATTGGAAAGTTGTATTGTTTCTGATGAGAATGTTGCAGAATCTGCTGTATGTGGAATCCCTGATGAAATAAAAGGTGATGTAATAATTGCATTTGTCGTTTTAAAAGAGGATGTAATTATTGATAATACAATTTTAGAAAAAATCCTTTATGATAAAATCAGAAATGATATTGGAGCAATTGCTACTCCTAAACAAATCTACTTTGTTTCAAAACTTCCAAAAACACGTAGCGGTAAAATTATGAGAAGATTGCTAAAATCTATTGGTAGTGGTCAGACTATTGGTGATACTAGTACTTTAGATGACATTTCAGCTGTTGTTGAAATTCAGAAAATAGTTAAAGAAAAATCTTAAGAAATTATTTTAATTGTTTTAAATTTATTTTTAATAGCATTTCAAACATTTGCTTTAATCCTTCATATTCTGATTTTGATTCTTTGTTGAATTGCTCGTATTCGTTTTCTTTTATTTGTTTTAATTTTTCACTTGATTCCTCAAAAAATTTTTTATATTTTTTGATATTTTCTTCAGTCATTTTTGTTAAATCAAAAATTACTGTGTTACTTCCAATCAAATTTTTATTTTCATCATAAAGACTAGTTGCCTGTAATAATCCTGAAAATGTACTTTTGTCTTGTCTGACAAACGTAATTTTTCTGTCTGTTACTTTACCTGTTTCAAACCACGTTTTTAATGAATTATTCATTG
>DASCQR010000055.1:0-5530 GCA_036013185.1 Candidatus Nitrosopumilus sp.
GTATTTTAAGTTGTTACAACAAGTAAAATTGCCCCTACTATTATGGCTGAAATTCCTATGATGAGTCCTTTGGAAATCATAAGCATTTTTAAATTATTAATTATCTAAACCTATCTTAAAATTTTCATCTATTTTTAAAATATTATGAATAAAGCAAAAAAATTAAAATTAATTAAAAAATTTATTCAATAATATCTATTTGACATTGATTTGAGACAGCATCTTTACCATTTATTTTATTATGAAGATATTTTTAGAATATTTGCCGGGATAGCCAAGCGGTAAGGCGGCTGTCTCGAAAACAGCTACGTGAAAGCGTGCAGGGGTTCAAATCCCTTTCCCGGCGTTTAACAAATATTTAGAACACCTCAAATTTTTATTATTTTTAACACCTACTACTATTTTCTATTGATTTAATTAATATGAATAATTAATGGAATTATCAAATTGGGTAATAGTAAAGATAAAAAAATTAAATCAAATAATAAAACTTCAAGAAATAGAACTACTCTGTTTCTTGTAATTGCATGTGTTGTAATTTCTGTAACTGTTTTATCTCTTCTCGTTAGTACTAATTTTGAACCTGCGTCTGATTCTATTTCTGAGGATTCTGTAAATTTGCCTAAAACTTACAAAACAATGTCTGATCATATAGATGAATTATCTAAAACACACACAATGAGAATTTTTGACAGTGAAATTCATTTCAATTATTATTTATCTGATGATGATTATAATCGACATCAAATTGGAATTCCTCCTTCAGATGGTGTGAGAATTACTCTTAACGAAACATATGCAGAACAAATAATTGAAATAATAAAACCAAATTCTAAATCTGTAGTAATTTACCCTACCTTTACATCTGCTGCCTACCAGCCATTTGGTTTTTATCATTATTATGGTGATAAATGTGATGAAAAATGTATCACTGATATATCATTTGAAAATCCTACATTTGATTATACTTCAAGTGGATGGAGCGCACAAATTCTCTATGAAGTTGGTTATGATTTTCTTACTGATGTCGAGGTTGATAGAAATCCTGAAATCTTACAAAATTATGATGTTGTAATTTTACTACATAACGAATATGTAACAAAAAAAGAATTTAACGCACTATCTAATTTCCCAAATTTGATTTTTTTACATCCTAATGCTCTTTATGCTGAAATCGATGTTGATTATGATGATAACACAATTACTTTGATTCGTGGTCATGAATACCCTCCACCAGAATATCCTTCAAATGGGTTTGATTATGAAATTGAAATGCGATTTCATGAATATGAATATGATAATAAATGCCTTGATTGGAAATTCATTGAGTTTGAAAATGGGTATCATTTAAACTGCTACCCTGAATCTGTGATTCCTGAAACATTACAAATTTTTGAAAAATTAAAGGAACTAACATTAATTTTAAGTAAATAATAATTTATTAGAAATTTGAAGATTTATTGATTTTTTATTGCCATATATTTTAAATTTGTCATAAATTTTTTCTTTAAGAAATAGAAAAAGATCCATAGCCATTGCTTTCGCCATGGCAAGGCCTAACTAGTTAATAGAAGATAACGTTCCTAGTTGAAATTTTATCCTCTACCAATTCTGAAAATGGCTGTACTGCATGTTGGGCATGTGCCTTTAATTGCAGGTTTACCATTTTTCATGGTGTATGGTTCAGCGCCACCGATTTCTCGTTTGTCTCGGCACTTCACACAATATCCTATTGTCATAATTGTTCTAGGCTCATTCTATTATTAGCGAGAACTTGTTGAATTTTTTTTACTAATAGGCAAATATACGATCTCATTTTTTACGAACCTCAACGACTTTTTTCGTATTGGATCTTCAATTATATTTCTGATATATTCTTTTTTGATATTTTTTTATAATTTGATTCTGTAGTAATCCCATCTTTCTGGATCAAACAATTGAACAAATTGAGCTTCTTCTTTATCTATTCTAGCTTTGATAACATCTCTTAGTGCAAAACTAGTCAAAAATTTGTATTTCATTGAATGTGCTTGCATAATGAACATGTGTCGCATTTCACTACCTCCGTGCAGCCCCCAATACCCCATTTTTAGTGCTATTGGTTCTAAAAATATTGTATTTTTCAAACCATAATTTTCATCTCTTATTTCTTCACGTAATTGATATTTCTCAAGAGGCCCGCCTTTAGAAAATCCAATAATTTGTCCTTTGCAATCATTTAATCTAAGAGTATTGATGATTGTATCTTTATTTTTTATTGATTCTTTAAAATCATCTTTTCCAAATTGCAAAGGTTTTGGCAATTCTAAAAATATGTTGTATAATGTTTCAATAAAATCTGGATCATTTTGAGATGCTTGATTTTCAATTGTGGGAACTAGTTTGAGATTTTCATATGCGTGATCAGCTTGGATGCTGACTTCTTCTTGCCTGATTTTCATAAACGATAAAACTGTGTCAAAAAAATTCTTTCTCATTTCTTTTGGTAATGTTTTTAGAATTGCTTTTGTCATTGCTGTTTCTTTGTTCAATATTTCTTCAAAATATGCAACAGCAGTTCTAATAATGACTGATGGTCTCCATGCAAGTGCATGAGCATTCATCTTTGCCATTTCCATGGCCTTGTGAAAATCCCCTAATGCATATCCACTTAGTCTGTCTACAACTGATAGATACCATCCCATTTCTAAAATATGTTGCTGTAAATCTGAATCATTTTTTGTCTTTTCAGATTTCTCAAAACATTTTTTTATTTCCAATTCTGCATTTTTTTTGTTTTTTCCTTTCCACGGATATGTTGTTCTTAATATCAACACTTTGATAATTTCTAAATCAATTTCTGCATTTTTTAATAATTCAATTAATTTTTTGTCCATTGCCAAAAATTTCAAAACGCTTTCTTCGTGTGGTTTATCTACACTTTTTTGAGGATCAAAATCATGAAATAGCGCTGCAGCATATAGATATTTTTTATCCTCATCAGTAAGTTTGATCTTTTTTTGATTTATAGCTAATAATGATACATACGTAACTTCTAATTCGTGATTAATATTGTGATATCCGTAATAATCTGTTCCTAAACCTTGACTTTCAAAAAGGTCAATTGTATAATCTAACATTTCAATGTAACAGTCATCTTCTAAATCATTTTCTGCCATCAAACTAATGATCTCATTTCTCATAGAATGCACATTTGCAAACACTTGCATTAATCTTCGATCACGATTTGAGTTTTTAAGGCTATTCCATTATGTTTTATAGTGATAGAATGCTTCTATGATTTTTTGATCTCTCAATCACAAGATTCAATACAATTGGTTTTTCAGTTTTTTTAGTGTCTGTTGATATCAATTTATTAAAAAATTTAATGTCATTTACTACTGAACATTCTCCTAAATTTGTCCTTCATCTTAATGGAAATGATTATTCTTTGATTGATGTATTTATTGAAAATTCATCTATTCCAGTTACTGAACCCACTACTCGTGGTGGCGCATATTTTTCTGAAAAATATGCGTATAAAATGAAAGGTGTAGTTGATGATCTTGAGATTGTTCCATTACTTAGTAAAAAAATGCTAGGACCAAATACTGAATTTGGAGAATTAAAAGTTACTACTGAAATTCAACATGATGGAAAATTAATTCATTTAGATATTTTAACTAATTTAACAAATAGTGTACAAACTCCTAATTCTATTGAACTAAGTATGATAATTGTTGAATTAAAATTCGTTTAATTGGGTTTGAAATATCTATCATATTTTTCTTTAGAATTTTTGTCTGATAATATTTCGTAGGCTTTATTGATTTTTATCATTTCTTCTTCTGAATCCTCTTTTGTTTTGTCTGGATGTGTTTTTTTTGCTAATTCTCTGAAACTTTTCTTGATTTCTTCTGAGGTTGCATCATTTTTTACTCCTAAAATTTCATAATAATTTGGCAAATCTTCATTTGATAATCCCTCTCTGAATTCTTTTTCTTGTTTGCTATTGCCTCTCTTGCCAATTTCCTCATAATCATCTCCCCAATCTGAATGATATTTTTCAAACGTTCTGTCTTTTTTTGATTCATGTTCTTTTTTATCATATGATGTTTTTCTTCTTAATATTATGTCTCTGGCTAGGAAAACAAATATTGCAATTACAGCAATAGAAAAACCAGCAAATAATATGATTTTTTCATCATCAGATATTTTTAATTCCCTTTCTGATTGATCTACTTGAGCATACGATGTTTGTAGTGTTCCAATCAAAATAACAGAAATTATGATAATTTTGCTTACATTCACATTCTTTCACCTATGTTAATTTAAAATTCCTTAGGGTGTATTTAGTAGTATATTTTTCTAGTATTCTTATTTAACAAATAGGATTTTTTATATTCAAATTTATCCTGTGAATCTTCATTTTTGTTGTAGATGAAAAAACAATCTTATGTTTTCTGGAAAATGTTTTTAGAGAATTTAGAGACATAATCGTCTTAGTTCACATGTGAATTTTATAATCAACTTTTTTAGTAATGGATTCAAAATACAAGTATGACTAGAACTCAAAGACGTAGAAATACTCCAAATCCTACAAGGGATGGCAAACACAACCCTGTTTGTATTGACCCAGGGTGCAAAGATTGTCAATGAATGGATCATTTGTTTCTTGATCCATTTTATTTGTGCCTAAATGATTATTTCTCAAAGTTTGGGTAATATGATAATAACACGAATTTTAATTCAAAAAATCTATTTTAAATTATCAATGCAAAAATTAATCTCTTTAATCCCTAATCGACAAATATCTACGGATCACTATATTATAAACAACATCATAAAAAATTCATTGAACAAAGAAATCGAAGCATTATTTTTACAAGCTAACAATTGTGTGGAAGATGAAAATTTTTTAGATGCCCTGAAATTTTATGATTCTATCCTTAAAATTGATTCAAAAAATATTAATGCTTTAATTGATAAAGGAACAACTTTGCAAATTTTGGGCAGAATAAAATTAGCCATTCGTTGTTTTAACAAATCTCTTGAATTTTCCCCTGAGAATATTGATGCTTTGATTAACAAAGGCTCAGCATTACATTTAGATCAAAAATATTTTGATGCAATCGCTTGTTATGATCAAGTCTTACAAATCGTTGATAAATGCTCTCTGGCACTTGCATACAAGGGACTTTCTTTAGGAGAATTAGGTAATCTGACTGAAGCTATTGATAATTTTAAAAAGGCATTATCTGTTGACAAATATTGCACTCTTGCCCAAATTTCTAAAGACGCTGCCCAAGATCTTTTAAAATCAATTAGTAAAAATTCTAAAAAACAGTAACATCGCCTGGTGCTGGTTCTCTGGTAGTCTGTTTTTCATTAGATTCAAAGAAATCTGCATGTTTCAAATTTTGATGTTCTCTCAATTTTTCAATTGTTTCAAAACCTTCATGACAAAGGTAGCATTTTGGCTTGTGTTCATCTACTAATGGAAGTACCATGAATATTCTTACTTGACAGGTTACTTATTTCTTCAGAGTAT
>DASCQR010000056.1:0-4005 GCA_036013185.1 Candidatus Nitrosopumilus sp.
CAAGTGGACTTCTAATCCCATTTTCTTTTAATGCTTGAATTCCTGGGCGATAATCTCCTAAATCATCTAAATTGGTTCCATCCACTATAGTTTTCACATCATGATTTTTAGCTAATTTGATTAAATGATCTCCTAATTCCATTCTACAATGAAAACATCGATTTGAATCATTTTTTACAAATTCCTCATTATCAAGTTCACTATAATCTAAAATAATTTGTTTAATTCCTATTTCTGAACAAACTTGTTTTGCTGAATAAAGTTCTTCTTGAGACAAAGTTTTGTAATCTGCAGTAACTGCAATTGCTGAATTTCCTAGTGCTTGAAAAGCTGCATATGCAACAACTGCACTATCCACTCCACCTGACAGTGCAATCATTACCTTGTTTTTGTCTTCAAACCAATTCACTAAATCATTTAATTCACTCATTATGTATCCTCTATTTTTTCAATTTCTTTTCTCAAAAACAATTCAACATCTCTAATTGGTTTTTCTAACGTTTCAGAGATATTTTTTAAATCTTCAAATTCTATTTTAAAATGAGTTTTTCCTTTATAGGTTGATTTTTTATAATTAATTTCAAAAGATTTGTTTTCAAAAGTCAATGAAAAACTATGATTTGTTCGAGGAACAATAAAACGATTAGAATCTGATATTCTGATTCCTAAAGTACCCGTTTCTAAGACTAAAATGTCTGTAACTGCATCAACTTTTTCATCATCGCAAATTACACTAATCAATTTTGTTGGTCTACCTTTTTTTGTAATTCCTGGATAAATTGAAACGTCTTTTGCTCCCACTTTCATAATCTTTTCAATTAAATGTCCTAGTATTTCTCCTGAAACATCGTCAACATTTGTTTCAAGAATTTTTACCAAATCCATTCCGGTTTGATCCTCATTTCCTTGAATAATTTTTAACACATTTGAAAAGGTCTCAAAATTTTTTTGACCTGCACCATAACCAATTGATTTTACATTCATAGTAGGATAATGTTTAATCGAATTATTAGTCAAATTCACTAAAATACAGGCTCCTGTCGGTGTTGTTAATTCTTCATTTGCATTATTTCCTTGAATAATCAAATTTGAATTTTTAAAAATTTGGAGAATTGCACTTGCAGGATTTGACATTGTTCCATGAGAAAAACTAACTGTTCCACTTCCAACTGATACAGGCAAGCTGACAATTTTTTCTTCAAACAGTTTCAATTTTTCACAGGCAATAGTTACACCAACAATATCTACCAATGTATCAATACTTGATGCCTCATGAAAATGGACTGAATTTTCTGGGATTCCATGAATTTTAGATTCTGATGAAATTAAAGTATTGATACATGATTCTGCAAATGATTTTGCTTTATCTGAGAGTTGCAATTCATTAACTGAATTAATAATTGCCTTTTTAATTTCAATTCCCTTTCTTTCAGAAATATTTTCATCGATTTCTAAAATTAGTTCAGTTGATTCAATTTTGTGTTTTTGAATTTTTTGAAAATCTATTTTTTTTATTGTTGAATTTGAAAGAAATTTTTCTGATTTTTTAATCCCTTCAATAATTTGATTTTTATCTACACCCAAGTCTATCAAAGAACACAAAAGCATGTCTCCTGAGACCCCTGCTATTTGAGGATCAATCACAATAACCATGATTAAAAATTATCAAAAATGCTTATAAATTCGCCTAATATTTCGTCTATTTCATTAGATTTATAATTTCAAATTTAATACTGATTTTTATGATTACAATTATTGGCTCTGGAAAAGTAGGTGGGGATGCAGCCTTATTTTCAGCATTAAAAAAATTGGATGATCAAATTCTGTTACTTGATGTTGCTAAAGGATTACCACAAGGTGAAGCCATGGATATCAACCATATGTTATCTGAACAAGGTATTGATGTTGAAGTTAAAGGCTCAAATGATTATGAAGATATGAAAGGTTCCAACGTTGTAGTAGTTGTAGCTGGATCCGGTAGAAAACCTGGTATGACAAGAATGGACTTACTCAAAATCAATGCTTCAATTGTAAAAAGTGTAGTTGAAAATGTAAAAAAATATGCTGATGATTCTATGATTATTCCGGTAACAAATCCACTAGACCCAATGGCATACATTACTCAAAAAGTTTCTGGGTTTGATAGAAGTAGAGTATTTGGAATGGGTGGAATGTTAGATTTGTCAAGATTTAGACAATTCATTCATGAATCTACTGGCTATTCTAGAGATTCCATTAGAGGATTAGTGATTGGTGAACATGGAGAAAACATGCTTCCGTTACCAAGATTTTCATCCGTTTCTGGAGTTCCACTTTCATCATTTCTACATAAAGAAAAATTAGATGAAATTGTTCAAAACACAAAACAAGTTGCAGCTAAAGTAATTGAATTAAAAGGTGCTACAGTTCATGCACCAGGAAATGCAATTTCTGCAATCATTGAAACAGTAGTTAGAGATAGAAAACAAGTAATTCCAGTAGCAACTTATCTTGATGGCGAGTATGGTCATTCTGATGTTACCATTGGTGTTCCAGCTGTTATTGGTAAAAATGGTGTAGAAAAAATTATTGAATTAGATCTTAATGATGAAGAACGAACAATGTTTGATAAGGGTGTTGCAAATGTAAAAGATGCAATATCTGGTATTGAAATCTAAGCATTTTAGTATAGATGTGAATTATAGTATTTATTGAAAATTAATGAAATATTAGAATCTGTTAAATCTGGAAAAATTTCTACCAAAGATGCAAAAAAACTTCTTACATTATATTCAATTGAAGAGGTAGAAAATTTTGCAAAAATTGATGTTAATAGAAGTAGAAGACGAGGAGTTCCAGAAGTAATTTTTGCAGAAACAAAAGAATTAGATGATATAAAAAAAATCATCAAAAAAACTTTAGAAAAAACAAATTCAGTAATTGTTTCAAGAATTAAAAAAGATGATTATAAACAATTAATTCTATTTATTAAGAAATTAAAAGTTAATTTGGAAACAGGAAAAAACTCTTCTACAATATTGTTATTTAAAAAATCAATTAAATTTCAAAGTGGAAAAGTTGGCATTTTAACTGCTGGTACTTCTGATATAGGGGTGGCTGAAGAGGCTAGACTAATGTGCAAAGCAATGAATTGTAAATGTATAACAAGTTATGATGTTGGTGTTGCAGGAATTCAAAGAATTTTCCCAATTTTGAAAAAAATGATTCAAGAGGATGTTGATTGTATAATTGTTGCAGCTGGAATGGAAGGTGCATTGGCAACTCTTGTCTCTACAATGGTTGATATCCCAATTATTGGAATTCCAACATCTGTTGGATATGGATATGGTGAAAAAGGAATTGCAGCTTTGGCATCAATGTTACAAAGCTGCTCTTTGGGATTATCTGTAGTAAATATTGATAATGGAATTGCTGCTGGTGGAATAGCTGCGAATATTGCAAATAGAGTCAATAAGAAAAAAATTTCTTGATTTGAACTTTCAGATTAGATATATATTAACCCCGACGTGATTTTTTTCAGTTTGTGTGTATTATTTACTATTACATTTAATGTTCGATCTGGAGGCTGCTTAAATGGCAATTAAGAAAAATCAAATTTTAGTTCCAGATCATGTTTATGTTCCAAAACATGAAATAATTCTAAAATCTGAGGCAGAAGAAGTTATAAAAAAATACAATTGTAAACCAACGGAATTACCATTAATCTATGTGAGTGACCCTGCCATTAAGTTACTTGGAGTAAAACCTGGTGATATGATAAAAATCACTAGAAAAAGTCCAACTGCTGGTGAGAGTCTTTATTATCGATATGTGGTAGAGGAGCCAAAGAAATAATGGTTGATCCTTCTAACAAACGTTGGCCAGTAATTCAAGATATTTTAAAACGTGAAGGTATTGCACGTCAACATCTTAATTCTTTTGATGAATTTTTAGAAAGAGGACTTCAAAGTATCATAAATGAAGTTGGACAAATTGATATTGAAAATGCTGAATATCCATATAAAA
>DASCQR010000057.1:0-1800 GCA_036013185.1 Candidatus Nitrosopumilus sp.
TCTAAAACAGTTTTGTATGCCTTTTTAGAAAAAACTGTTTCTCTTGAAGGACTAATTGGATAAACAACTCCTGTAAAACCATTCATAATATTTGATGTAATTGTAGCACCAACACTTCCAGTTTTATCAGATGCTCCAATTACTGCAATAGATTTTGGGGATAGAAAGACAGATTCTGCCATGATAAAATGAATTTAAGATTTTGTATAATAAAGTTATTCATAGAAATTTCTGATCTATGATTTTAACTCCCTAACATCTTACCTGCAAGATTTTCTTTTCTAGGAATCCAAACAATGAGTAGATTAGAAAATTTTGCAATAAGTACCCAAGATTCTCTGGCTAGATCACGAAGTTTTTCATTATTAATGGCAAATTCATGATTTAATTGATTTACAGTATTTTTTGAATCACTGTGAATAGTAATTTCATTATCAGTGTCAACAAATTTTTTTAATGCTGAAATTATTGCCATATATTCAGCCTGATTATTTGTTATTTCAGATTTTTTTTCATAAAATGATTCTCCAGTTTCTTTCACAAAGAATCCAAATCCACCATTTGGACCGCCAGAACCATCAACATAAACACTAATTTTCAATTTTATACTGCCTATAATCACAATAGAAACTATAAAAAAGATAATCAAACAAAACGAAATGAACTAAGATATGATGTTAAATTATGATGCTCCATTGTATAGACCACCATCAGAGGCTAGATCATTAATTTTTCAAGTTACACTAGGTTGTTCATTTAATGAATGCTCATTTTGTGATATGTATAGATCAAAAGAATATTCTGAAAGATCATGGGATGATGTAAAAGCTGAAATTGATATGATGGCAAATTATGTACCAGATACAAGAAGAGTATTTCTTGCAGATGGTGATGCATTAAATCTTGATTCTGAATATATGATAAAAATTTTAAAATACATTAGAGAAAAATTTGCAAATATTGAAAGAATTTCATGTTATGCAATGCCTATGAATATTTTAAAAAAAACACCAGAGGAATTAAAGAAAATGAATGATGCAGGATTAGATATGTTTTATCTAGGAATTGAAAGTGGTTCAGATATTGTTTTGAAAAAAGTAACAAAAGGTGCTGTTGCAAAAACAATCATCAAATCAGTCAACAAAGCAAAGGAAGCAGGTTACATTATGTCATGTATGGTAATTTTAGGATTAGGTGGGAAAAAATATTCAAAAGAGAATGCCATAGAGACAGGCAAAGTAATCAGTGCATCAAAACCAGATTTTGTTGGAGCATTAACATTGTATTTAGAAAATGGGATAAAAGATGAGTTCATGACAAAATGGGAAGGTGAATTTGTTAGAATTGATGATAATGAATCATTAGAAGAATTAGAATTACTTGTGTCAAATATTAATACAGAAAACAAAATTATTTTTCGTGCAAACCACGGTTCTAATGCATATAATATTGCAGGAACATTTCCTGAAGATAAGCAAGAGATGCTAGAAAAAATTAGTTTGTTGGCAAAACATCCTGAGAATGCACGACCTCAGGGATTAAGAGGTTTTTAGTATTAAATTTTATCTAGTAAGTCTTTGATATTATTTGGAAGATCAGGTAATTCAGTATGACTGATATTATTTTGAATTATTTCAGGACCGATTCTTCTAACTTTTTGAGTTCCAATTAATGTGTCTAAACTTCTTTGTATATCTTTTTCAGGTAAAATAGAAGAAAGTTTTGAGATAAGTTCTTCTTCATTTTCATACTTTTCAATAGAATATTGAACAAGAGTCATTTTTTCATTCATGGAAAGTT